>CANHSA010000111.1 GCA_947463345.1 Flavobacteriales bacterium | reverse complement strand
CTATACGGCGAGTCAAAGTTCTCAGGAAAACGAAAGCCCATCATGCGGGCAAGGCCAATGGCCATATCGGAATAACCAGAAAAATCAAAGTAAATCTGAAAAGTATAGGCAATAATTCCAATCCAAGCTTCATCAAAACTCAGTGCCTGGAGGTCGCCGCCCATATAGAGGTCTGCCTGCTTTGCAAGAACATTTGCAATGAGCACTTTTTTGGCCAAACCCAAACTGAAACGAAACAAACCAATGAGGCGGTCGTCTGGGGTTTCGGTTCTGTCTACCACCTGAGTTGCAACGCTTTTAAAGCGGATAATTGGACCCGCAATGGCGTGCGGAAAAATGAGTTTGTAAAGCAAGTAATGATCGGGGCGCTCAAAAGGCGCGTGTTCATTGCGGTACACCTCAATAGCATAAGTAAGCGTCTGAAACGTAAAGAACGAGATGCCGATTGGCAAAGCCACTTGCGTCCAGGCCAATTGCTCTATCCCAATAGAGCTCAGCGCTACATTGACATTTTCAATAAAGAAGTTGGCGTATTTAAAATAGGCTAAAAGGCCTAAATTGAGCGCCAGTGAGATGGTGAGCAGGACTTTTTTGCGCTGTTGTTGCTCACTTTTATAGAGCGCCTGAACGAGGTAAAAATCGATGATACTCGTGCACAGCACTACATATAAGAAGTTGGGCGCACCCCATGCGTAAAATAAAATACTGATCAGTAAGGCCCAATAGTTCTTGGCTTTCTTGGGCAACAGCACATACACCAGCATGAATACTGGTAAAAAGTACAATAAGAACAAGATGCTGCTGAAAACCATAATTGGCATCGAAAATACATAATTCTCGGCAATTCTACTCCACCACCCACTTCACACACTGTCCATCCTTGCGAATGAAATAAGTACCTGACTGTAAAGCAGGGAAATGCATTTGGTTAACGCCAGCTTGTAAATCAAAGGAGTGAATGGTTCGGCCTGTGGCATCAGTGAGTTGGATGTTTTCAAAGGGAAGCTCAGATTCGATATAAAGTTGGCCTGCGCTTGGGTTCGGGTAAATTTGAACTGAATGCATGAGTGTATTTTCTCCTAAGCCAACCAAGTAATCACATTCGTTAACGTAGAAAGGTTTGTAGGTGGCAAAGTTGTTGTCTGAGTAGCAGCGGAATGGGCCGCCTTCGTTGCCGTCAAAAGCCATGGTGCACATATCGAATGGCAACATATATGAACCTGTAAAACCAATTTTTTCGATGATGGTATCTTGAAAACCTTGACTTGTGAGGTCTGGATTACAAAAGTCGACCACCAAATATTTGAGGGTTTGGGCATTGATCACTTTTGTGCCGGTAGCCAGGACCTTCAATTGACTGTTTTCAGTACAGCCACCAAATTCAGGCATGGGCGCCATTGGCCAATGTTCACCTACTACCGCATTGAAATTATAGAGCGTTTTCCACTGGTTCTGCTCTAAGACATACACAATTCCGTTGTTTTCATAAGTGTAGGTGGTATCGAAAATGAAATTCGTTGGCGTTACGCCAAACTGCAGCCCATTGAATGTTTTTTGCAACTTCTGACAAGTCTGCCCCGCAATAACGGTATCGCCCACATTGGCAATCTCGACATAGCCGATCGAAAATCCGATGTAGGTATAATGCCATTTAGCACCTGCTGGCGCCCAGTTTTGAGCGAAGGAAAGCGAACTGAAAAAGAGCGCTAAAAAGAGTGTTGTTGATTTCATATTGTTGATTTACAGGTGAAATTAGCGATTTATCCGAAAGCCAACACCAACATTAACGCCGTAATTGATGTACTTGCGGTAGCTCAACACTTCTGGAGGTGTTTTGACGCTGTTGAAGTTGAGGTAAGGGCTTAGCGAGAAGAAGCAAAGCTTGGTGTTTGCCCGGAGTTCGAGCTGCGCACTGTGTTGGATATTGACACTCGGCACAAAGAAATTGCTCAGGCCAATGCCGTTTCGGTTAGGGTAATAGCCAATTTGTTCGCCGTTTCGAAAACCTACTGCAGCGCTGTATTTCGGGATCAAGGAGAAGTGCGCCATTTTGATTTCATAGCCCAAACTGATAGGCAATTGCACAAAGCGGTAATCGTTTTTACCCGTAAAGGTTTTGGGATGATAAATTGTGTCAAACGTATTGAGGGCGCCTGCATTTGGAACGAGTTCAGCTTCCAAATAAGAGAAGTTTGCTTGTTCGCCAAGATGCGTCAGAAAAACACCCAAGCCCCACTGAAAATGCCCTGCATAAGTAAGCCAATTGATGCCGAAATTTTTGGTCTGCAAGGTGCTTTCTGAGGCCGTGAGGGCTAAGTCATATGCGCTAACCAAATTGTAGTCTGAATACAAATAGCTTCTGGTGAAATTCAGGCCTGAATAAAGTTGGATTTCGTAAGGTCGGTCTAGTATCTCTTTGGCTTTGGTGCGCAGTTTGGGTTGGGGTTGTTCTAATTTTGGTCGCGTTATTTGTTTGGGTATAAAAAGAAGACTGAGCACTTGTAAAGGCTTGAAAAAAGGCGCTCTTAATGTATCAATAAAGGAAGCGTTAGATGTTTGATCAAAATAAGATGCCAACTTATCATTGCTTGGTTCTGAAACGAGAACAGCAGCTTTTTCAGCTTGTGCCGTTTGCGCTGTGGTTTCTACCGGAATTACTGAAGTTTCGGCAAAAATCGGATCCCGCTTGCTACTTTGAAATCTGACATCAGAAAGCGATGCCGGATGCAAGAACAGCATGCCGTAAAGCAAGACCGTAATGGTGCTGGCAGATGAGAAAGTCCACCAGGTAAAGAAACCGCGTTTTTTGGTGTCGCGATCGTTGAGCCTGCGCTCTAGATCGGCAATAAAGTCAGTGTCTGGTTGCATTTCCATGGAAAAGACCTGTGCTCTGTATTGCTGTTCAAATGACGTTAAATTATTTTTCATGAGGAGTCATTTTTAATTGTTCAGCGATTTGTTTTCTTGCTTTTAATACATGCCATTTGACGGCGTCGTAACTCATGTCGAGGCTCTGTGCGATTTCCTCTCTCGACATTTCTTCCAAGACGTACAAATTGAATACAATTCGGGTGGTTTCGGGAAGGGCGTCGATGAAATGAAAATAAAGTTGTTCGGTGTCGGCGAGCTGAAGCAGGATGTCGGCACCGGTATCTGTGGTATCTTCCAAAGGAGGAAGTACATCGTTGTAGTGCTTGGCGTGCGCTTGCTTTTTACGGTACTGATCAATGAATTCATTTTTGACAATGGTACCCAACCAAGCCTTGAAATCTTTACTGTTGTCGAATGTTTCTATGCGTTCTATGGCCTTCAAAAAAGCGGTGTTCATGACACTCATTTGTTCTTCTTTGTGCAAACTCAGTCTAGAAAGCCTTTGCATCATAAAGGCAAAGCACTGATTGTACAGCACAAGAATGCTGCGGTGATCACGTTGTGCAACGCGCTGAAGAAGGTCTTGATTGATTTCCAAGTCTAGCAATTCAGAATTAATGGGCCAACATATATCTAAGGCCTAACACTTGATTGTTTTGAAAAGAAAGCCATGAAGAAGGTACATTCTTCATGGCAAAATAATCAATACCAAAACGGCTTTCATAGGTCAAATACCATTTCTGGCGCGGCGCATTCGGCGCATTTAAACAATAGCTGAAGCCAAGACTCGTGTAGAGACCCATGTTGAGGGTGTGTCTGTCAAAGTTTTCAAAGTCGCCACCAAAGCTAAAAGCCATGTTGCTTGAAATAGTTCCATCGGTAGAATAACCTAATAAGACTCCTTTGACATTATTCACCAAACTCATTCCTAGATAAGTTCCGGCTCCCATTGAAAGTGAAAATCTTGGACTAACAGGAACTTGTTTCAACCAAGCGTAGTCTAAAGTAATGACAGGAGTGGAGTGCACTAGCTTGGCCACAATATTCGAGGTGTCGTCGATCCAGGAAGGGTTATTTACACCAGGTGTGTAGACACCTAGCATGGCAAAAGAAGATACAATTCTATTTTGTCCTGAAATGCCAATGCGGTGTAAATGACCATTGGCTGTATTTTTAAAATAAACTTGTGCCATTAAGTTGGGTGTAAGCCTGAGTGTCGTGAGTGAATAAGGTGACGACAAACTGATATTGGCCGTGTCTACAAATAGGCGTTTTTCGAAAAAAGAATAAGTGGCATAAGAAGCTGCTGGTATTTTTGAACTCATGACTGCGCCCCAAGAAAACTGGTAACTTTCAAATTGAATTCGTTTTTGAGCGCTTATTTTGAACTGACTTAAGCAGAGAAATATAAAAAGTAGTCTGTAAAACATAATTGTAAGATAATGATTTCAAAGGTAAGTACGCACAAGTATGCTCAAAAGGAAGTTCCATGATCAAAAACAATTGAAATAATTAAATTTTCTTTTTATAACTTCCTTCTTGATTTAGCCATCCGTATTTATTGACATGAAACAAGCATTTATCCTATTTCTTTTAGTTGGCTTAAAGCTACAAGCGCAAAGCCAATACAATAACCGACTCTCCTTTCAAACAGGTCTCTTTCATTATTTTTTTGATGATAGCCGCCTCATGAACACTGGTAAGTATAAATATGGTCTCAAACCCTCCGCTTTCAATTCCTCGTTCAGCGTAAATTACCAGCACCAATTACCCACCAAGCGCTTGGTTAATTTTGAAATTTCTCAATATAGAAATGGCTACGTCTACCCTACCTCTGACCCTGATCTTTTTAAGCTCAATTACCGCAGTAACCGCGACCTCAATGTGTGCTTTTTAACGGCTAAAACGCTACAACCCAAAATCAATTTGTGTTACGGCGCCGGGCCCAGCATGCGCTTTTCCTTTTATTACCAAGATACTTTATCTATCAGTCAAGGATTTGTCGATAACCTATCCAATGAGTTCAGCCAATTTTGTCTAGGCGCTAACGGGCGCATCAGTTTAGAATACAGCCCAATGAAGTGGCTCACCCTTTTTACACAAATGCAAATGTCTGCATATGTATATGTTCGAAGTGTGTCATTTTATTCGAACAAACTGCAATTTGATCCTTATTTCAAGCCTACTCAGTTCAACGTACCAAGTCGTTTTGACCTTTCTTTGCGTTTTGGCGCGGGCATCAATTTTTAATCTGACCAATACACCTCCTTATGAAATTAGTTCTTTATAGCCTTCTCTTTTGTTTTTTGAATGGCAATCTGCTTGCCCAACGCAATAGTTTTCGTTATCAAACAGGCCTCGCTCATTGCTTTTTTGACGGCACCCCAATTGTCAATAGCGCAGATAAAGTGATTTTTGGCGAAAGTCAATATTTGAACCGATCCAACGGATTCCAATACCAACGCATTCTTGACAACGGCACGCGTTTGCAAGTCGATATGCTGACCTACAATCATTATTACAGAACCTATAATTTTGAAAACCTTCCTGCGCTGCCCGATTCAATATTATTCCCTATGCTTACTTTTCTGTCCCGCCAATATTTTGATATCCAATTTTGTTTCTTGCGAAATAAAGCCATCAACAAAGCGCTTTCTTTCCAATATGGATTGGGGCCCACCTTTCGTTTGGCTGATTATAAATATGCTCCTCCTATTACTGCTGAACCTGGGCCGGGCCCGATACTTGAGACCCCCACTTCCAGTATGTATCCTTTTGATATTGGCGCCAATGCACGAGCTGAAATTGCCTACTCCCCGGTCAAATGGCTCACGTTTTTTAGTCAAGTGAATTTTGTTAGCCTGTTTTTTCGTTTCGAAGACCCTTTTTTCCTTACAACCGTCCCATTAAAACCAGCAACAAAGCCATTGCAATTGAACTTCCCGAGCCGTTTCGACCTCTCTTTGCGCTTTGGCGTAGGTATCAACTTTTAAACCAACATTTTAAACTATATTCAAACCACATGAAAGCTCTTGTATTTTTCTCACTCGTTCTTTTTTCGACACTTTCTTTTCAAGCCCAAAGATATTTATACGTGCGCCCGATGGCCTCCATGAAAGCAAATGTATCGTCTTTTTTGGGGCCTTTTAATGGCAAACCATTGAATTTCAGTACCAACCCACACTATACTTTGTACAATTACGGCCTACACCTAAATAACAATGAAATCAATTTAGGCATCAACTTTGGGTTGAAGCTAGATGCCAAAAATGCAGTAGAACTCTCTTTTTCTGGTGATAACGCGAGTATCAAAAGTAGCTTTGTTTATCAAGACTTACTTGGCCCTGATTACATTGTAGATCAATACTCAACTTCTTCAACGGGCAGCAGCCTACACAGAATTAGCGCCGAATACCACCGGGTTTTAGGACAAAATAAAAATGTTGCCCTGCGATCAACAATTGGTTTAGGTGTGTACATTCCAAGAAATGCCAACGGCCAAATCAACGAACAGGAAAAGGAATTCACAACTGCCTTTTACACAGCCACTGGAACTGTTTCTTCCACATCCAATTATTTCATTTCGCCGGTCTTGAAGATAGGAGCTGGTTTTGACATCAAAAACAAAAAAGGCAACCCATTTTGCTCTTTAGACATCTCCTACATTTACAATACTAATTATAGAAGCTTTGTGAATGAAACCTATAAAATTCAAGTTACGGACATCAATCAAGCAACTACGAACTATTTACACACCCTCAAAAGCAATGGTACTGGTATTAATTTTCAGTTGTCATTCCCCATCAAGGTATATGAGTTTAAGTAGCTTGAATAATTTCCTCAAGAAAAATAAACAATCGTTCGTTCCACGATATATAACTTTCCATTTTCATTGATGTACTGCCTGATCCAGTTGCCTTTTGCGTCGAACTGGTAGCTGACCGTTACTTTTTGGGCTTGTGGTTTGTCTACGTCGGTTTCGGTAATTTCTACCACATTGCCGTTTTCGAACTTATAGACCAATTCGTTGATCAGCTCGCTTTCAGAGTACAGGAGCCATTTTTCAAGTATGAGTTCTTGACCCTTGTATTCGAAAAAACCTTTCTCCATTTCTTCTAAGTCTTCATATTCATAGCTTGTATGTTCGATGAGCTGCTTGGCAGTGTTGTACTTG
>CANHSA010000110.1 GCA_947463345.1 Flavobacteriales bacterium | reverse complement strand
TTGTTGCGTATTTCTACGGACAAAATACCGTTTTTGAGCTTGGTTTTGTTGTTTGGGTTCAAAGGTTTGACCCCTTTGACCTTGAAGTGCGAAATATCAATCGGAGATGGATTTTCATTTCCTTTTCCAGGAATCCAAATCGCATATACATTTTTTTCAACTTGGGTGAAAACCCAGGTACCTGCGTCGCCTTCCTTGAGTTCATAAGGAGCAATTGGTCTGGAATTATAGATGGCCTCGCCGTTTATTTGCATCCAGGCGCCGATTTCTTCTAGACGTTGGTAGGCTATGCTATCGAAGCGGCCTTGTGGGTCAGGGGCAATGTTGAGTAAGAAGTTTCCGCCTCTTGAAACGATGAGGCAAAGGTTTTTGAGGAGGGTAGCGGTGCTTTTGTATTGGTCGCCGGGTACGTAACTCCAGCTGTTGGCCATGGTCATGCAGGTTTCCCAAGGGTAGGGCAGCGGTTCGTTTGGAATGCTCTGTTCGGGGGTGAGGTAGTTTTGGTTGGGGCCTTCGACGGCGCGGTCCACGACAATAAGTCCGGGTTGTTTGACGCGCGCTTTGGCGGCGAGTTCGTTCATGCGGATGTCCTGATCTACGGGTTTATAGCCCCATTTGGGAGAGGTTTCGGTGTAAGGTTGTACCCAGCCGCCGTCTAGCCATA
Organism: Flavobacteriales bacterium; assembly: GCA_947463345.1. Taxonomy (GTDB): domain Bacteria; phylum Bacteroidota; class Bacteroidia; order Flavobacteriales_D; family Crocinitomicaceae; genus UBA952. The sequence goes on along the minus strand of CANHSA010000110.1, from coordinate 6,423 downwards.
GAATATCGATTGGGCCGTAGTTTTGCATGAGTTCCATGATTTGCCCATGGGTGAACTGCACAAAGGATTCCCACTTGGCGGGTTTCTTTTGGAGGTCGTAGTTGGGGTTGCGGTCGTAGGGCGGAAATTTAGGGTCCCAGTAGTCGGGGTGGTGCCAATCGGGTTTGGAGAAATACGCGCCAATCCAGAGGCCTTCAGCTCTGAACGCAGCGAAAATGCTTTTGGTGAGGTCGGGGTGAGCGCTTTGGCTGTTCGGACAAGCAGGGTTTGCCGCCGTGTAGTTGGTCAGTTGAGAATCGAACATACAAAAGCCGTCGTGGTGTTTGGTGGTGAACACCATGTATTTCATGCCTGCGTTTTTGGCGGCTTTGGCCCAAAGCGTGGGGTCAAATTGCGTAGGGTTGAAGGTGGTTTGGAGGTTGTGATATGCTTTGACATAATCGAAATAGGAATTGGAGTAGGGGCCGCGGCGCGTACACCAGTCTTCGTCTTCGGGGCAAATGCTCCAACTTTCGACAACGCCCCATTGGCTGTAGGCGCCCCAGTGCATGAGTAAGCCAAATTTGTAGTCTTGCCAGGTGTCGAGTTTTTGTTGCACCAAAGGGTCGGTAGTCGGAAAATACTGTTGTTCGTTGTGTTGGGCGCTCCCTAAATAGGGAAGGAAGAGCGCAAATAGTATGGAAACTAGTGATTTATTCATGTCCATATACTTCAATTTCATCGATGAATAACCAGCCGTCGCCTGCCACGCCCCGCCATTTAGGAAGCGGGCCCGGGTTGCCAATGGATAGTTCTAAGGTTTGAATAGGTGTGTTAGGAAATTCCTTGAGCGTTAACGGATATGCTCCGTTCATTTGAGCTAGGTTCACAAAAGGATTGTCTGTTCGGATTTGAAATGCTTGATTTGAAACGTTTTTCCCATTCGCCTCAAAGTAACTTGGCCCCATGATCCAGGATTGGTTGTTGGCCAGGTAATGGATGCGCACGGAGTCAATGATAAATGGTTGAGCAAGTTGGATGGCGAATTTGGCATCTTGGCCCTGCCAGCCCTGCCACCCGCGCTGGTATTCGAGCGTTGAGCGCAAACCATCGTTGATAGACGCATTTTGGATCCAAATCGTTGTATCGCGCACAGTCAATCCATCGCCATAGTTCTTGGAGGGAAGGGTGAGGTAACGCAGGTTTTGTTTTTTGGCTAAGTGCTCGACCTGCGCTTCATTCCAAAATTTCAAAGTGATGTCGTTGTATTCTGAGGGGCTGAGTCTTATTTCATGGAGTAGTTTAGGGCCATTTTGGGTTGCGGTCCAGACAAAATCTTTGAGGAGTTTTTGGTAGAACACTTGGTTGTCGTTGAAATACCAATCGGGGCCAGCAAGCGGAGATTTTCCGATTTCTAGTAAGGCATAACGAATGCTTTGTTCGGCCATGTCTACGCGCTGGATTTGAGCGGAGGTCATGCCGGGGAGTTTTTTGGCTTGGTCGTACATTTGTAGCGCCCATTTTAAGGAAGCCGGATTCAAGTAACCTCCAATATGCGTAATGGGCGGCTCGTAAAGGGAGAGTGCTTTTCCACTCATTTGGAGTTCTTTTACTTGGGTTTGGAGCACTTCGCGCACCATTGGGCCTGCTGGGCCGTAGAAATAATTTGTAAAGTTTTCAATGAGGGTATCGGCGTTGAGCTGAGGGTCCCAGGACCATTTCGAAAGTAAATAAGCGCGCAATGGTTGCATTTCGGAAGACGGCGCGTTGTAGCCTTGTTCAAAGAGCAGCTGAACACCGTAGTCTTGGAACATCTGTAGGTTCTCCTGCAAGGTTGGCCAATTTGGAAAAGGCATGACCATGTGCGAGAAGTTGATGACGTAGTCCCAGATTAAAATGTTGTGGGTGAGGTTGGCCCAATTTTTTAGATCGGTTTCAAAGCCTGTGCCGCGCAAACTTCTGGCTCGGTTTTCTTCAATGGTACACAACATGATATTTACGTTGGCTTCGGGCTTGGTGAGCACCGGTGCTGAGCGGGTGTACTGGTAGGCGAGGGTGGAAATGATCTGTTTGGGAAAGCGCTTGGCGACTTCATTGACGAAGCGCAGCATAGTGCCCGCATGGCTCTGTTCAACGGAGTCGGTGTGTTTGCAAGCGTCACATTCGCAATAGTTGTAGTTGTCCATTTGGCTCACGGACCAATATTTGGCTTTGGGGTTTTTGGCGATTTCGTTGCCTAAATTGACACATACAATATCGAGGACATCAGGATGACTCAGGCAAATTTGGTCTTTGAGGCGCACACCGTTTCTTAGGGCGTAGTACTCAGGGTGTGTTTCAAAATAATCTTGAGGAGGAAGTAAGCGGTGGAGGGTGTGTACCCAAAGTCCCCAGCCCGGGTGGTTTTCAAAAGTGAAGGACGAGGCTCCGCTCGTGAGTTTGTGCCAGTCTGCAAAGCCGCTGCGGCGTGTTTCTCCGTAAAAGATTTCGCGGTAGGCAAATGCAGGGACGGATTCATATTTGTCGTAGGCGAATTGCTTGGGCAGCGCACTTGGGATGAGGTTGGCCGACGCTTGATAGTATTCGAAGCCAAATTTGCGTTGCAAGACATCGTAGACGCCATTTTCGAGGGCTTTATCGGTGTAGCCATATACAAAAATGGATTTCTGGTTGGTAATGACGCCAAAGCCGTCGCTGCCCCAGTTGTTGCAATTCGGAAATGCGCTGGAGTCGGGCCAGAAAAAACGCAGGTTGTAGGGATTGTTTGGCTGTCCGGTTTCTCGGAGGTAAAAACTAAAAGTGGATTGAATGTTGCTGTTAAACATTTCCTTTTGCCCCCAAGTGAGGAGTGGAAATAAAAACAAGAGTAGAAAAAAAGTACGCATAGGGTTAATGGAAACCGCCTTTGCCGCGGTAGAGTTGGATGGGTTCTTTGAATTTAATTTCGATAACGCTGATCATGGGGTCCATTGCAGAGATAGGTACTTCTATGAATAAAGTGCCCGGCACGCTGCTCCAGGAGATTTTACCCACTTCATGACTTTCCATTTGGATTTCTGACCCAATGAGTGTATGGGATGTTGGCTTGCTTTTCAAACCTTTGATATAAATGGGAATCATCAGGTTACTTTTGTCGATCATAGCTCCCTGAGGGCTCGGCACGAACAAATAAAGTGTAGTGGAGTCTTTGCTGAGTGTGGAGTTGCCGTGGTAGTGCCCTGCGGGTAGGCCAGCAATGGAGCCGTAAATGGCGGCGGCGTGTTTGGACGTCCAGCGGCCAAATTCTTTTAAGATGGCAATTTGTTCAGCAGGGATAGTGCCGTCGGCTTTTGGCCCGATATCGAGCAAGAGGTTGCCGCCCATGCCGATACATTCGGTAAAAATGCTGAGCAACTCGAAATGACTTTTGAAATGGGTGTCTGACGGGCGGTAACCCCAGTTGTCGTTGGTCGTGAGGCAGAGTTCCCAGTTGCTGCGGTCGGGGTGCACAATTGGCATGTTTTGTTCGGGGGTGTCGTAGTCGCCAAAGCTTTTCAAGCGGCCGTTCAAGATGGCGTTCGGATTGGTTTGATGGATGATCGAATCTATTTTGGCTGCCTGCCATTCGGTTTCGGAGTGTTCCCAATCGCCGTCGAACCAATATAAATCGGGCTGAAGTTGCGCATTGATTTCCGTAATTTGACCATGCATGAAAGTCAGGAAGTTTTGCCAACGCACTGGGTCGTTTTCGAGTTGATAGCGGCTAGAATCTTTATAAAAACCAGGGTAATCGTTGGAGGACCAATCTACTAGAGAATAATAAGCCCCCTTTTTAATACCTTCTTTTTCCAAAGCTTGGAAAAGTGGAGCAACGACGTCTTTTTTTATTGGCGTTTGATGGATGGTGCTCAAGGGGTATTTTGAAGACCAAAGTGTGTTTTTTTGCGGGGCGGCCGTTTTGAGTTTGGTGTCGTAGAGCGCAAGGCCGTCGTGGTGTTTGGTGGTGATGACGCAATATTTAGCGCCGCTTTCCTTGATGAGTTGGGCCCAGGTTTCTGGGTTGTAGTTTTGGGCTGTAAAACCCTTCATTTGACTCATGTATTTAGGGTAGGGTACTGTTCGGTTGTGAAAAGCCCAGCTTTCAGAGGTGCCATCGACGGCGTACATGCCCCAATGAATGAAAATGCCGAGTTTGGCATCGGCAAACCACGCTGTTTGTTGCGAAAACGTGATGGTGGGTAGAAGAAAGGCGAAAATCAATGCAAATTTCATCTCTCAAAGTAACAAAAATGCCTCCAATTTGCAAAATTTAAACAAGTGTTTAATTTTTTTCAAGATTCTTAAACAATTGTTTAAAAAGAGTGTTTAACTTTGCAGCGCATTTGCCAAAAAGACACATGAAAAGAGACCTCAGTACAGAAGAAAAAATTAAGGCGGCAGCCAAAAAAGTCTTCATGACCAAAGGTTTCGATGGTTGTTCGGTGCGCGACATCGCCAAAGAAGTGGGCAGTAATGTGGCACTGCTCAATTATTACTTCCGGTCCAAGGAAAAGCTCTTTGAACTCATCTTTGAAGGCGCCATGTCAGATTTTCTGCAGGCCATGATTGCCGTTTTCAGTTCGGAGCTCACACTCAAAGAAAAAGTGGAGCAACTCATCGATAAAGAGTTCTCATTCTTTTTAGAACACCCCGAACTACCTATGTTTATTTTACAGTCGTTGCATCAGAACAAAAATGATGCGCCCATGCCAAGTCATTTTTTAAAACCTATTGCCAAAACCGGCATTTTTGAACAATTTGAACGGGCCAAAGCTAATGGTGAAGTCAGGGACATCAGCATTCGCAACGTCACGCTTTTGCTGATGTCTAATGTACATTATCCTTTTATGTCAAAGAAACTGACCATGCAATTTCACGGCATCAGTTCGGCTGAATTTGACGACGACCTCAACAAGCACAAAGAAATTGTCAAAGAACTCATTACCAATTATCTATTTATATCAAACACAAAAGAATGAAAATGAAAATTTATCTCTCCTCAGGTTTGTTTTTTCTGCTTTTAGGGCACGCTGCAATGGCCCAAAAATACGATTTAGCAAGCTGCTTACGCATGGCAGACTCCGCCAATACGCAAATCCGCAGTGCCCAATTAAACATGGCCATCAACGAAAGTCAGCGCTCGGCGTATCTCTCTTCGCGCTTGCCTTCTCTCAATTTTGCTGGCGACTACAAATACAATGCAATTATTCCAGGGCAGGTGGTTCCGGCACAATTTTTTGGTGGACCAGCTGGTTCTTTTGCAGAAGTTAAATTTGGAGTTCCCTACGTTTTGAGTAATACCGTTCAGCTCAACCAAATTCTCTTTAATTCACAGCTCAACTATGGTTTGGCGGCTTTGCGCATCAACAGCGAAATCGTCAAGATCCAAAGAGACATGACCATTCAAGATGTGAAGTATCAAGTGGCCAACACTTTCTTTATTCTTCAGGGTTTGTATCAGCAACTTAGTTTTATTGCGGGAAACATTACTTACGCCGACCAAATTCTTAAGAACATGGATTTAATGGTAGCGCAAGGCATGCTTGTTCAGACCGAAGCAGACAAAATCCGGATCAATCGCTTGAATTTGGAAAACACTGCTGCCAATCTTCAGGCCACCAAAAGTCAGTTAGAAGAGCTCCTCAAAATTTTAATAGGTGTCGATCCAAAGACAGCCATTGCTTTACAAGACGACCAAATGGTGCAGCAGTCTTTGTTGGTCGATAAAAATGCTACCAATTTGTTTGCCGTGCAACTGCTCGAACAGCAAAAATTGATGGCGCAAGAAGAAGCAAAAGGCATCAAAATGGGCTATTTACCTAATGTCAATTTGTACGGAATATATCAGTACAACTACAACATGAACCCCGAAACCGATTTTAGAACCGGAATTGATGGTGCTTTTGTTGGTTTGCGCGTCGATTGGAACCTATTTGATGGTTTTGACAAACACCACAAAGCGGCTGTTAATGCGCTCAAGCAAGAACAGCTAGAAATGCAAACAGCGCTTGTGCAGCAGCAATTACAGCTACAAATTGACCAAAACAAACGCCTCATCGATGTCAAAGTCAATTCATTAGAGCTCGCCAAAGAACAACTCAAATTGGCAGAAGCCGTGCACCAACATGCCAACCTTAAATTTACCGAAGGGCTCATTGGCACCAACGACTTACTTCAGGCACAAACAGGTCTTGAACAAGCGCAAACCAACGTAGTTGCAGCATATGTAGCTTTGCGTCAGGCAGAACTCGAATACCTCAAATCAAACGGAAATATCAAATAACAAGTCATGAAAAGAATCATTTTTATCTCCATTGCAGTGGTGGCACTTTTAAGCCTCACTGTTTTTAAATTGCTTTCTAATTCAAAAGAAGCCAAAAAGAAAATCTACATCCACGACATGGAAGCGGCTGTTTTAGTCGATAC
>CANHSA010000109.1 GCA_947463345.1 Flavobacteriales bacterium | reverse complement strand
CTCCTTCTAGCGGGCAGCTACTCATTGAAGGAAAAAATCCATTTGAACTCAATGAAAAAGCGCTCTCTCATTTTCGCAATCAGCGTTTAGGCTTTGTATTTCAATTTCATCAATTACTGCCTGAGTTTAACGCTTTAGAAAACATCGCACTCCCTGCCATGATCGGCGGTACCAACCAAACCGATGCGCTGAAAGCAGCGAGTAAACTTCTTGATCGCTTTGGTTTAGAAAACCGCGCAGCACACAAACCTGAAGCACTTTCTGGCGGCGAGCAACAACGCATCGCTGTAGCGCGAGCGCTCATCAACCAACCAGCCTTAGTATTCGCCGACGAACCTTCTGGTAACCTCGATACCGAAAACGCCAACGCCTTACACCACCTCTTTTTTGAGCTCCGTTCTGAAATGAAGCAAAGTTTTGTTATTGTCACTCACAACGAAGGGTTTGCACAAATGGCTGACCGCAGCCTAACCATGAAAGATGGCCGCTTCGTTTAGTGGCTCCAAGCAAGAACTCCAAGAGTTTCTTGATTTCAAGGCCCAACAATACGAACAGCCAGCTTTTATTACGACTGACCCCATTTCTTTGGCGCACCGCTTTACCCAAAAAGAAGACATCGAAATTGTCGCTTTTTTTATGGCCATCTTGGCGTGGGGCAACCGACAAAGCATTATCAAAAGTGGCGAAAAACTATTAGCAATATTAGGTCAAGAACCTCGGCAATATGTACTGAATTACCAAGATGGCAACTGCCCTATTTTTGTGCACCGCACTTTTAATCAAATTGATTTAAATGGATTCTTGCTTGGCTTAAAAGCCATTTATGAGCAAGGTGATTTAGAAAACGCATTTGGGACAAATCAAGCAAACCCCACACTCTTTGATCATATTTGTGCTTTTAGGGAGCGGTTTATTCCTCATTTGGAAGCTCGAACACTCAAACACATTGCCGACCCAGCTAATGGTTCTGCTGCCAAACGCTTGGTGATGTTTTTGAGATGGATGGTACGCTCCAACGCAAACGGCGTCGATTTCGGACTCTGGACCAGCATTGACCGCGCTCAATTGATGATCCCGCTGGATGTCCACACCGGAAATATCGCACGCAAATTAGGCCTCATCCAAAGAAGCCAAAACGACTGGAAAACGAACGAAGAATTGATTGGAATTTTAAAAGAATTTGACTCCGTTGACCCAGCAAAATATGACTTTGCCCTTTTTGGACTCGGTGCTTTTGAAAAATTCTAGTTGGGTACTGTGAGTGGAACCAAATTCATGTAGGGTGCTAGATAGGAACCCTTGAGTGTTTTTAATTCGAGTTCATCTTCTCGAACAATGTTCATCTTAAACTTCCATTTTTCAGCGTTTATCCAAATGGTGAGTTCTTCATTTTCTTCTTGATAGCTGAAATGCCCTTTGTCAAAAGTGCCTTTGTCAAAATCGCCAAAGGAACCCACCAAGACCTCGCCAGTTAAATAAAACACAAATAATACTTCTCCCCAAGAATTGCGCTTTAATTGCATTTGCTCGTTTTGCTGAGTGCCTTTAAGCATCCAAACTTTACTGTTACCTCCACTCAACAAATGGGTGTGGTCGGCACGGTAGGTTCGTTCGCCGTTGATGCAAGCGCTTAACAAGAACAGCAAGGCCAATTTAAAAAACCAACTGCTTTTCATTGAGGATTTGTAAGATTTCGGCAGAGACTTGCTTTTGCTTTTCGGGCTTGATATTCGCGTCGTTGATTTGTTCACAACACACATATTGGTAACGATTTTGCTTCCAGGTGAACAGACAATTGTAGAAATATTTTTGCCCTTCGTAACGTTCAAAAAAGCGGATCACGACGTCGTCATAGGTTTTGGCCTGCGGCCTGAATTCGATCGGATAACCAATAAACCCATTGGCTTGAACCATTTGTGTGCCTTCTCTTTCATAAATGACAAAACGACGCACCGGAAAATGATTGACACCCGCTTTCATGAGCACCATACATCCTTGCGCTAAATCCAAGCCCTTTTTCAAAGGAAAAACGCGAAAGAAATTGGGCGTACAAGATGGTCTGTTGAGGTCTTCGCTCCATTGGACCGTGCTGTCACAAAATCTTAAATTCTTGAGCGTTTTGGCTTCTTCTTTGCTTGAAAATGTATTCGTATTAAAGTCCGTGCTGATCTGAACACCTTCAGTCTTTTCTATAGTCGTTTTTTTCTTTGAATCGTGATGAAGCCCGTTTCGCCAGTCCAATAAAAAATAGATGACAACTAAAAGCGTAAAAAGAATACCGATAAACCAAAGAAGTTTTTTGTTTCGCATTGGTTAAAAAATTGAAGTGGATAATTGACGAGCCGCTTCAAAAGATGCGCTGTCGATGGTATGATAAAGATTGGCTTGAGCGGCATAATTCAGCAAAGCTTCGGTGGCCAGATTTCCAGTGAGTTCGTCTTTGGCCATAGGGCAGCCGCCAAAGCCGCCAATTGCGGTATCAAAATGCGAACAACCACCAGCGATGCATGCTTTGATCAGTGCTGCTTCATGCCCCTGTACAACATGCAGATGGGCTGCAAAACGAAGACTAGGGAATTGCTGGTTTAAAGTTTCAAATAAATCTTGAGCACTGGCTGCTGTTGCACAACCAATGGTGTCTGAAAGCGCAAATTCAGCAATTTCAAACTGACGCTGTAATTTTTCTACCCATTGCGCTACAAGCGCTGCAGACCACGCATCGTTGTAAGGATTACCAAAACCCATAGACAGATAAACCCGCAGCTTTTTACCATGCTTGGCACAGATGTCTGAAATTTGTTGTAAACCTTCTAAAGCTTGCGCAGTCGTGGAATTGGTATTTCTCACCTGAAAGGTTTCGGAAATAGAAAATGGGTAGCCAATAATGGAGATGCGCTCATGCGCGCAGGCATCCGAAGCGCCACGTGCATTGGCAACAATAGCGAGTAAGGCAGTTAGGGAAGCATCAAGTTGTGCAAGTACCTCAGCGGTATCTTGCATCTGAGGAATGGCTTTTGGAGATACAAAACTTCCGAAATCGAGGACATCAAAACCACATTTGAGCAGCGCATTGAGGTACGCTACCTTTTGTTCGGTGGCAATCCAGTCTTTGATGCCTTGCATGGCATCGCGCGGACATTCGGTGATTTGTAGTGCTGAGTTTTGCATGCCTATTCTCCTGATCTTTTCAGTAAAGCGCTGTTGATGGATTTAACAAGTGCAGGGCCTTCGTAAATAAAACCGGTGTACAATTGAACCAATGAAGCACCGGCATCTAATTTATCTAGCGCATCTTGGGCTGAGTGAATACCTCCGACAGCGATCATTGGAATGGTTCCTTCAGATTTGTCGTGAATGTATTTGATCATGGCAGTGGCGCGCGCCGTAACGGGCTTACCTGAGATGCCACCAGCGCCCATTTTTTCTACTTCGGCAGCAGGCGTCAAGAGTTGGTCTCTGGAAATGGTGGTGTTGGCTACAATAAGGCCCGCAATTTTGGTAAAGGCAACAATTTCGATGATTTCATCTATTTGAGTATCTGTTAAATCAGGTGCGATTTTTAAAAGAACTGGTTTGGGAGCAGTTTGGGCAGCATTCTTTTCTTGAAGCTGCATCAGGAGGTCTTGTAATGGCTCTTTTTCTTGTAAAGCGCGCAAATTAGGGGTGTTCGGTGAAGACACATTGACAACGAAGTAGTCTACAAATGGGAAAAGAGCCTCAAAACAAAGGAGATAATCTGAAACGGCTTCTTCGTTTGGGGTCCATTTATTTTTACCGATGTTGCCACCAATAATGAGCTGTTTGTTTTGGCGTTGCTTGAGTTGGGTAATGGCTGCTTCAACGCCTTCGTTATTGAAACCCATACGATTCAGGATTGCTTGATCCGCTTTGAGCCTAAAGAGACGGGGTTTGTCATTGCCTGGCTGTGCTTTTGGAGTAACTGTTCCAATTTCAATAAAACCAAAACCGCAATCGGCTAGTGCGTCAATGTTTTGAGCATTTTTATCAAAACCAGCAGCTAAACCGACCGGATTTGGGAATTTCAAACCTAAAAAAGTGGTTTCTAGTCTGGAATCTTCTAAGACATACGTAGATCGAAATAGAAAGCGTGAGAGCCCAAAGCCATGAACTTTATTCAGGAGGCTCATCACAAAATAGTGCACTTTCTCTGCATCAAACTGAAAGAGAATAAAACGAAATAATTTGTACATACACAAATGTACAAACTATTTCATGTATGAAAGCTTATACTAATAGCAGCAAACAAATAGTGAGTACAGGATAATACCAGTAGCGCCAGGGATTGTTTACTTTTTGTTGGTAGTTGTAGGCTGCTAAAATTTCTTGGAAATTTTGGTGCTTGCGAACAGCTTCCATGTTGGGCTCTTTTCGATCTAGTAAAATTTTAAACATAGTTATTCTTTTTGATGGAAAAATTCTTTGAGTTTAAGCACCGCACGAAAGGTTTTCACTTTCGCGTTGTTTTCTGACAAACCGCAGATATCACCAATTTCTTTGAAAGAACGTTTTTCAAAAAAACGCATTTCAATCAATTGTAGCTGCTGGTCTTTAAGATCTTTGAGGGCCATTAAAAGACGTGCTTTGTCTTGTTCTGTGTAATCTTCGGTCCATTCTTCAATCACTTGTTTGAGCACTACCTTGTCGATACTCACCGTTCTTTGTGCTTTTTGATCGCGGAAAGATTGATAAAGCTCGCTTTTGGCAATGCGAAACAACCAAGCCCCAAAAGGCAAACCGCGGTACTCATACTTGTGTATGGATTGAAGGGCCTTTACGAAAACACTTGAGGTGATGTCGTAGGCTTGTTCTTCTTCATCTACGCGACGATAAACGTAGCGAAAGATGGCATCGTGGTAGCGCTCATAAAGTGGAGCAAAATAACGCGGATCTTGTTGAGCGCGCTCGATCTGAGTTCTTTCTTCAGATGGAAGAAAAGACTGCTGCTGAAGGGAGAATTGGAGAGGCATAGTCTTTGGTTTTAAGGAGTTTAGCGGTCGAGGCTTGCAGACCTCTTATCGGGATAACGCAGCAATTTTTGTTTTGGTACATTTTTCTTGAAAAAAAACTCAAACTTTTTTTTGAAGTGCTATTGAAAAATGAACTTTTCTAATATAAGATTCTGAATATAAATTGTTTATACTCGTAGCAAAGACCAACTTCCACTTGTTTTCAAAGGTATATTTAAGCGCTGTCAGGGTATAGGTTCCCAAACCATTGAGTTGCGACGTTTGCGCTCCTATGCCGATTAAATAAATGTTGGTGAAAAGCTTTGCTGCCCCGGTCGGAATTTGAAAATAACCGTAGACTACTTCAAAATGTAGTTTGGCACTGAGCGGAGCGTGAGTCCAAGAAAGCTCTAGCTGTTTACTTGCAAAAGTAGAAGAGGTCAAGAATGCCCATTGAGTTGATATTTTGAGAGCTTCACTTTTGTGAAGCTGAAGTTGAACGCCAGATGCAAATCTGAATTGCAGCAACTGACCTGCAAGAGGTTTAATGCCGAGCTGACAATTGAAGATTTGCTGCTTTGCTGCTTGATACTGTAAAAAAATGCGTGTTTCCGAGCTCGACCTAGGGTATTGCTGCGCTACGACTAAAAACGGAACTTGCAACCATTCAGAGGAGAGTTTGAGCTGTACTTTTTTTTGTATTTGCCATTTTAGTTGAAAGATACAGGCTCGCTCATTGGCGCCGAGGGTCGAATTTCCAATTGGATTGGCATAAAAAGCGCGGTAATTTGGCCCATAGCTACGCAAATGCATACCGAGTTCTAAACTTTGGTCCAGGTAGTAGATCAGAGCAAGATTTGAGGCATGACTCGAAGTTATACTAACACCGTTTTGAAGGGCAAGTACGGATTCACCGTAGAAATAAAACTGCCGCCAAGTACCTTGTGCATAGGCCCCCATACTGAATAATGATTCGGCTTTGAGTGCATTTACAACTGCTACGGTATCGTTTATGCTTTTTCGAAGTTGTGCATTTTGATAGAGAGCAAGAGCACCAAATTGCCAAAGTGCTGTGCGCCGGGAGTAAGCCAGCCCATAAATTTGTTCAAACCCTTGCTTCCTCTTTGCAATTTCTGAGGCGCTACGGTGCAAACCGTTTGTAAAGGTAAGATTGAACTCTTCTTGAAGTGTATCGGTTGGAGGTTTGGCATCGATATATTTGAGCGAAGCGATCAAAGTAAGTTGGTGACTTCCCAATTGAATACTTGCTGCCAAGCCTTGCAAATAGCGTTGTTCATCTCGTCCTTGGTAAGGTTTAAGTCCCATCGGATTTTTTGCAAGCTGCAATAAATCTATGCTCTTGCCTAGCCCTCTTGAGGACCACAATTGCAAGCCTTGACCCCACTGGACTTGATAAGTGCCCAAAACAAACTTTTGTAAAATACTCGTTTTTGCACTAGCGTTCCAAGCTAAATAACTCGTCAAAAAATCAAAGCCTATTGGTGAAGCGCCATGCCAAATAGGCTCGCCGGCATCTTTGGATACTTGCCCACCTGCGCACCAATTTTGCCAGGTGACCGTACAGCGCTGTTGCATTGCAAAAGCAGGACCCAAAAAGCTGGTGTCTCGTCGAATTGAAAGTCTATCCGGTGTAAACATAAGTTGTGGAGAATGCAGCGTCAATTCGTAGCCGAGCAAAACATCTGATCTTTTAAAAGTTTTTCTAGGTGGGGCTTGAGCTTTTAAAAGAGGTAAGATTTTTTGGAGGTCTTCGAGGTCTTTTTGGAGCAAGCCTTGAAGTTGGTAGAGATTTGAAACACTTGCCCCATGCTCAAAAAAATGCTTGAGCAATTGTGCATCTGAGGGACTGATCAGCTCAAGAAAGACTAACTGCTCAAGTTCTGTAAGCGCGAGTGAGATAGGCTCGGTTTCGGCAAAAAGCAAAGCCAAATTGTTTTGAGCCCGAAACTCAAGAAAAAGGAAAACAAACAAGATGGTTTGTACTATTTTCATGTTCAAAAATTATAATCAAAAGAGCAGACCAAATTGTATGCTAGGACCAATACCGCGTTGCCAACTTTGCGCCAAAAGCCAGTTGAACTTCTTTTTGGATTGACTGCCAAAAAAGAGCGTTAGTTGTTGAGGGAATAGGCCGTAGGTAAGCTGAACTCT
>CANHSA010000108.1 GCA_947463345.1 Flavobacteriales bacterium | reverse complement strand
TAACCTGGGAACCAACCCATGCCTGTACCCGTACCATCAGGGTTGCCGTTTTTATCGACGCTTGGGCTCTTGCGCAATCCACCAGGTTGTGCGCCACCAACATTGAGTCCAGCTTTGCGCCCGAGTTCTACAACTGGGCAACGGGTCCAGAGGTTTTTGTCTTTTGTAATGACAATATTTACACTAGGTAAAAATGAGATGGACGCATTTAATTTACTGGAAGCGGTGTAACTACCGTAGTAACTTAATGGCATATAATCTGCTTGGTAACCCACCAACCGGTGTGGTGCAATAATGCCATTCAGTACTTTTTCGTATGCTTGGGTTGGGTCGGCACCAATTTCATCGTCATAAAAACAAGGATCTAGGTAATTTTGACCATTCGGTAAACATTCAAAAGCATCATCTTCTGGGTCAGTATTTGATTTAAAATCTCCTGAACGGATCCAATTGGTTGGGAAAAACGCATCGTTGTCTTTGACGCCCGTTAGCCAGCGCTTCGAAGAGTCTTCGAATTCCATGCTGGCATCGATCATGTCAGTCCTTTTGGTATGGATACCCTGACCGCCATAGTACTTCGTTTGGAAAATCTGAACAGATAGACCCCATTGCGGGATAATTTGCTCGTTGTCTGATTTAATGGTGCGCTCTGAGCTCACTGAGTCTAGAATAGTGAGGTCGTCTTTGCTGACGTGGCGGTATATCACCCAGCTTGCGGTGTCGGCGCTATTGCCGATGTTTGGAGCTGTGTAGTCGCGGAACTTACAAGTGAAGTATCCGTTTGCCAAGTTGAGTGGATCCACCACTTTGATGTTGATTGGCCCTGCACCATAGTCATAGGTTGGGTTAGCCATGTAGCCATCGGCTATGATGGTATTTAAGCTAGCCTTTGTCAATTCTATGCTTCTGTTGCCATTGCCGTAGCCATCGAGGCGGGTAATTTGTGGAGATGAACCGTAGGCAATGAGTTGGGCTGTTCCACCAGCTTCTGGCATGGGGTTGTGCGGAATCACTTCAATGGGTTTGACTTCGCCAACTGCGGCCTTGCGGCTGGCAATGTAGCGTTTCTTTTGGCCGTCTAGTGAAAGAGGGTCGTTGGGCGAGTAATCTTTGAAATTGTTGTGCGCATAGGCAATGGCCATGTAATAATAGCGCTTGAAATTCACGAGTTTTTTGTCGCCTTGGGCAAATTGGTCGGTCTGAACGCGGAAGCTATGCTGAATGCCCTTGTCTTCGCCATTGACACGCTGAACTGGGATGGAAGCACCGAGCTCGTCGCTGAATTCAAAATTGATGATTTTGCCGATGCCATCTTTGATATCGCATTGCGCTACCAAACGGGCTTGATCTGGGTCTTGGAGTTCTGAGCTCGAGACTTTTGAATTGGCCAACTGATAAATTTGGTAACCTTGGAAATTGTAGGTTTTGTCGGCGTTAGGGTCTGGGGCTACAATAAATGGATCGAATTCTTCGTATTCTTCTTTGTAATTATTGGAATTCACTGGATTGGACAACATGATGATCACTTCATTGGCCAATTCTTGGGTTTGCACCTCAGGCGCATGCGGCCCGTCGAGCACTTTAAAGCAATTTTCAAAAAGTGCTTGTGCTTTGTCGTCTGCTCTGCGTAGCGTTTCTACCGATGCAAAGGGGTCGCCGTTGCTGGAGCGCGCCCAAACTACGCCAACGGTAATGTTGTTGACAGCCCCGGGTTTTAATATAAATGGCCCGGCCGACTGCACAAAACGACGGTCGTTGGGGGTGTTGTTGGCGGTTTGTTCGGTCCAGTTGGCTTGCGGGTTACCGCCGGTGCCCCAACCTTGAGGATCGGTGTTGCCCGGGAACATGAAGTCGCAGGGTGTGTTTGGATCGGCCTCTGGGTCTGAGATGTGTCCGCTCCCGCCGTAAACGAATTTGGTGCCGTCTTTCCAGAAACCACGCAGATAGTTGTAGTAGTCGCCGGAATAGACAGGGTCGGTTTGGTTAGGGTTGGCGCCATTTGTAGTATTCGAATAATACAAAAAGCGACGCATACCGAAGCGTTCGTTGTCTACAACGCCATCGCCGTAACCAATCCCATTGAGCGCTTCGTTTTCCCAAATACCAAAGGCGTTGTCTATGCCGTCGTTGTCTTGATAAGGGCCCTCAAAGAAGTCGACTCCAACCGCAGGGGGTGAGTAGCCGTAACCTTTGAAACCAGAGTTGTCGCCATCGTAGTTGTCGCCGTTGTAGTAATAGCCTAAACCTCGGTTGACATCGCAGCCTACGTAGTCGTCGTAGGGGTCGCCGAGCGCGCCGTCGGTAAAGAAGCCAAAATAGGTGTTGTAGAGTGTTTGGGTACCGCGGTTGATGAGTTCGTAGTTATAGAAAGTCATGTTATTGACTTCGTCGTTGGAAGCAAAAGCAAAGGCTTGAGCCCTGATTTCCATTCCGATAGGGTCGGCGCCGGTTTCGGTATGGATGTTGCCCTTATCGTTCATGACCCACCAATAGTTGAGGTCACCGTAAAGTGAGATTTTGCGCTCAGTACTACAATCTTTTGTTTTCTTGATATCGTACCAAGGAAAATCGCCATCTTGCCAGTTGTAGGTGCCATCGTTGTTGTAGTCGTAGAAAGGAGCGAGGTAGTAGTCTTGACCCTGCGACACATCGCCATGTGCAGGCCATTCTTTGATGATTTTTGGAACGGTATAGTTCGGGAAAAGATCGCCTTGCGTATTGGTGCCGTTCTGCATGTCGTAGATGCCGGCTTCGTACCACGCGTTGAATTCGCGGATTTCATCTTGGCTCGATACAAAATGTTTGTCGAACTTAGAACAGTTGTCGTAGGTGGTTTCGGCAAATACTTTGGAGAGTGGACCGGTCCAGTAGTCTTGGCCGTTGCGGTAGCGCAAAGCAGCTAGTTTCAATTGGTTGTTAACGTCAGTGCCGCCTAGCCATAGCGCTGCCGTAAAAAGTGCATTGATGCCGGAGTTCTTGGGGACCTCGTACATCGAATAGTTTTGATTGGGGATTTGCCACAAATTGCCCGCTGTGTGCACCATGGCGCGCACATTATTCAGTTCCATGAAAGTGCTGTGGTTGGGAGGAGGGCAATTGGCGCCTTTATTTTGGGTTTGGACAGTTGGCTTTTGCTGCCCCGTATAGGATTGGGCTGAAACAAAATGCGGTAAGGCAAAGCCTATTAAAAAGAATGATAATAGTTTGTACATTAGGTCACTAAAGTACGTAAAAAATCGCAGTAAATTTGACTATGAAACAACTCGAAACCGCCGAAGACATTCACCAACTTGTTTCGGAGTTCTATGACAAAGTGCTGCAAGACGAAGTGCTTGCGCCATTTTTTGCGAGACTAGATTTTGCGGCTCATTTACCTAAAATGGAGCAATTTTGGCGTTTTGCGCTATTGTCTGAGGCAGGTTACACCACAAATGTCACTGAAAAGCACATGCAAATGCCACTCCAAAAAGCCCATTTTGACCGCTGGCAAGCGCTTTTTAACCAAACCATTGACGAGTTATTTGAAGGAGAATTAGCTCAGCAAGCCAAGCAACGCGCAGCTGTTATTGGCTGGACCATCAACGCTAAAATGAACCCGGAGCACTAAATAAACATTTGAATCTTCAAAACTAAAGTGGGGCGGGGTCCTTATGTTGCAAACTTGCACTTATTTTTGAATCATGGCAAATAAAGCAGACATCTATAGCAAGCGCGGTATTCGTACCGGTTATGTTTCTACAGTTATCGGAATTTCCTTGGTTATTTTCATGATTGGCTTGGTATTGGGCGGCATTTTCGGCTTGCGCAGTATCGAAAAGCAAGCCAAAGAAAACATTCAAGCCGATATCTTTTTCAAATCTGAACTCAACGATGCCGATATCAAGCAAATAGAAGAACAACTCAAATCTTGGCCAGAATTTTCAGATGTCTTCTTTATTTCACCAGAGCGTGCCATCCAAGAATTTGCTGGTGAAAGTGAAGTAGAAAAAGAAGTGCTGTCGCTGTTTGATGCCGAAAACCCACTCCCTGCCACCATTGGGATCAAGCCAAAAATGGAATACGCCAGCCGATCCGGAATGGCAGGCATCAAAAGAAAGTTAATGAGTCGGTTCAAGGAAGAGATTGACGAAGTCAACTACGATAAATCGAGTGTAGCCAATGTCAATTTAGGATTCAAGCAGTTTGCTATTTTATTTTTAGCGGTAGCCCTCCTTTTGATCATTATTGCGGTAGCCATGATCAACAACACCATTCGCTTGGCTTTGTATTCCAAACGCTTTACCATCAAGACCATGCAATTAGTGGGCGCCACCTCCATGTATATCCGCAAACCGTTTTTAGGTCAGGCGCTATTTCAAGGGCTTTTGTCATCGCTCATTGGCTTGGCTTTGTTACTAACTGTTTTTTACGGCCTCAACAATTTGCTCGAAACCATTCAAATTGCTTACACCCTTGAAAGCTTCTTGCTACTCATCGGTTTGCTCTTTGTGATTGGCGTTTTTATTACAATGTTATCTACGTGGTTTGCCTTAAACAAGTATCTTCGTATGAAATTAGATGATCTTTATTAATTATGAAGGACCCTATCAAACACTTTGGCTTTGACCCTGCCAACTACAAATGGCTTTACATTGGCTTAGCTATTAACATACTTGGCTTTCTCCTCATGATTGGCGGCGGCTCAGACGACCCCAATGTATTTAAGGAAGACGAATTGTTCAGTTTTGTGCGCATTACTTTGGCCCCAATACTTATTGTTGCTGGCTACATCGTGATTTTCTATGCCATTATGAAGCGCAATAAAAAAGACCAAACAGAAGCCTAAACCATGACTTTTCTCGATGCTATTCTTTTGGCCATCATCGAAGGCCTCACTGAGTTTTTGCCCATTTCGTCCACCGGTCACATGATCATTGCCTCTACTTTGATGGGCAATGCCAGCGACAGCTTTGTCAAGCTCTTCACGGTTGCCATTCAGTTTGGCGCCATTCTTTCTGTGGTGTTGGTTTATTTTCAGAAATTCATACAGTCTTTTCGTTTTTATTTGTTGCTCGGCGCAGCCTTCATCCCAACTGGCATCATCGGTTTGTTGGCTAAAAAACACATCGACGCACTCCTAGAAAATGTAGCTGTGGTGGCTTGGTCTTTGCTCATTGGCGGCGTTGTTTTATTGTTCGTCGACCGCTTTTTTGCCGACAACGAAAGCCAAACAGAAGAAAAACCACTCGATTTCAAATCTGCCATCATCATCGGAACAGTTCAGAGCATCGCTATGATACCTGGTGTGTCGCGCTCGGCAGCAACCATAATTGGCGGCCTGAGTCAAAAGCTCACCCGCAAAGCAGCCGCAGAGTTTTCGTTCTTTTTAGCAGTACCCACCATGTGTGCGGCTACACTCAAAAGCATGTATGATGAAAAAGAATTGCTCTTGCAGTCTAGCGGTCACGAATGGTTGCTGTTGTTGGTTGGCAATATTGTAGCTTTTATTGTGGCCTACCTCGCCATCAAATCGTTCATTTCTTTTCTGCAAAAGAAAGGTTTCCGTGCCTTTGGTTGGTACCGAATTGCACTTGGCGCGGCCTTACTTATTTTGCTCGCTATGGGCGTTGACCTTCAAATGGCTGGCTAATGCTCGATATACAAGACGGCCTCACCATTTTAGTCGACAAACCCTACCAATGGACTTCCTTCGACGTAGTCAATAAAATCCGTTGGAACCTCAAAAAGAAGTTGGGTATTAAAAACGTGAAAGTTGGCCATGCTGGCACGCTCGACCCCCTGGCTACAGGTTTGTTGGTGCTTTGTTTGGGCAAGCACACCAAGCTTATCGAAGGGCTCACCAACGATACCAAAACCTATACCGGTACATTTTTAGTGGGTAAAACCACCCCTTCTTTCGATTTAGAAACCGAATACAACCAAGATTTCGAAACCGCACACATCGATGCTGCACTACTTGAAAGCGTGCGTGCTTCTTTTATGGGCGTTCAACTGCAAACACCTCCAATTTATTCAGCAAAGCAAATAGATGGCAAGCGCGCCTATGACATTGCCCGCGCAGGGAAGACCGTAGAAATGAAGCATAGCCAAATCGAAATTCTTGATTTTAGCATAGACAGCACGCGCTTCCCTGAGGTAGACTTTCAAATTACGTGTAGCAAAGGCACTTATATCAGAAGTATTGCCAGTGATTTCGGCACCCGTCTGAATTCAGGAGCCACTCTCATTGCGCTGCGCAGAACGCAGTCTGGAAACTTCAAGATGGAGCATGCAAAAAGCGTGGATGAATGGATAGAGCTGATCAATCAAGAAGAGGTCTACACTACATCAATTACCTAGGTAACTTATAGCTTATTCTTTAATGTGTTTTAACTTTTCCTGAACGTCTCTGATCAGGCGATTGTAGTTATTGATCTTTTCTTGGTATCCATTTTCTTCGGCGCGGTTTAGTCTTTTTTGAAGGTAGTGTAAGCGACGTCCTAACTTGTATTTGTCCCATTTGTATAAGATGCGTTTCATGGTGCAAGATTTTAATGAATACTGAATTTTGTGCCCTTTTGGCTTCCTTTAAATTTAGCTAATATTTAATTTACATCAAACTTATATACTGTTGGTTGGTTACTTTTTTGTTTGTATCTTTGTGGCCCTGAAAGTCGAAAAGAATGCCTCGGTGGCGGAACTGGTAGACGCGCTGGATTCAAAATCCTGTTCTTTCGGGAGTGCCGGTTCGATCCCGGCCCGAGGTACAAAAGCCCCTGAATTTCAGGGGCTTTTTTCATTTTATATATCTAAACAACAATCCGAGTTATTTATCGTCTAGCATATTGATCACTCCACCTTTTCCGTCTGTAATGATTGTCTTGGTATTAGGAGAGGTAGAGAGCTTCATAAAGGCCTGAATTTGATTCATTTTTAACACATTCGGTGTCAGGCTGGAATTGAGCATATCGTTGGCGGCTTTGTTGGCTTTTGCTTCTATCTCGATTCCTTTTGCTCGCCCTTCAGCTTCAATTTTGACGGTTTCTGCTCTTGCCTCCGCCTGAATAATAGAGTTTTTCTTAGCGCCTTCTGCTTCAATAAGCTGACGGTCCATTTCTTTTTTCTGACGGTCGAGTACAAATTCCATTCTGAGCGCTTCTTGTTCTGCCTCTAGTTTGGCCTCAATGGAGCGGGTTAAACCTTGCGGAAGGCT
>CANHSA010000107.1 GCA_947463345.1 Flavobacteriales bacterium | reverse complement strand
TCTTTCTTGGTTTTGCGCGGTATCAAAACCTTACACCTGCGCATGCAACGCCATTGCGAAAACGGCGAAAAAATCGCGCATTTTTTAGTGGGGCACCCAGCCGTTGACAAAGTTTATTGGCCTGGTTTTGAGACGCATCCAAATCATCACGTAGCGAAAGCGCAAATGCGTGGCTTCGGCGGCATGATCTCCTTCACACTCAAAGGAAATCAGTTAGAAGACGCTCTCAACTTAGTGAAGAAAGTAGAAATATTTGCGCTTGCCGAATCTTTAGGTGGCGTTGAATCACTTATTGGCCACCCAGCCACCATGACACACGCGTCTATTCCAAAAGATGTACGCGAAAAGAGCGGTGTAGTTGATTCCTTGATCAGACTAAGCGTCGGTGTAGAAGACGCCGAAGACCTCATCGCGGATCTGCAGCAAGCGTTATCCTAATTTTACCTTTAAAGCAGGTCTAGACTCTTAAAGAATTGCTCTTTTTTGGCTGGCGAAAGCGGAATAGAAGAACCGTCCTTCAAAATTACTGAACCACCGTCGTGCTTGTCATAGCGCTCTACATAATTGAGGTTGATCAAATGCGACTGATGCACTCTAAAAAAGGAAAAACCGGCGAGCATGGTGTCGTAATCTTTTAAGGTTTTAGAAACCAAAATCTTTTTACCGTCATTGAGATAGAAAAAAGTATAATTCTTGTCGGCCTCACAATGTACGATGTCGTCAATTTCTATGACAAAAATGCTCTCTTGTGTTTTGAGTACCAACTTGCGCTTGTGCTGTGGCTGAATATTGTGTTGCAAAACCTGAAACTGTGTATCGTCTTTTTTGTGCTCAACAATATGAAGTGCGTTGGTCATGGCAGTATGAAGTTCTTCTGCATCTATCGGCTTTAGGATATAATCTAAGGCTGAAAACTTGATAGCCTGAACTGCAAATTCTTGAAACGCCGTAATAAAGATGACTTCAAATTGCTTGAACTTTACGTTCTTCAATACATCAAAACCATTGCCGTCAGGCATTTGGATGTCCAGCAAGACGATATCAGGCTGAATGTCTTCTATCGCTTCTATCCCTGAAGCCACATTTTCACCGTCCGTGTATACACTCAAATTCAAATCAAAGGATTCCAACATTTTGCGAATGAAGGTCCTTGTAGGTTTTTCATCATCGATGATCAGTACTTTTCGACTCATGACACTTTCTGTTTTATTGTTCGGTTTCGTACTTCAGTGGCAAGACAAGTGTAATGGCTGTTCCCGTTTGTTTGATGGGGTCTAAATCATTGATTGTCAAGCTACCATTAAATTTATACTTTTTATTGAGAATAGCAATACGTTCACTGGTAATATCGATAGCCATACTTTTATGCGTTTTCAATTTCTTGGTTTGAGCCGATTTTTTTCTACCAACACCGTTGTCCTGAATTTCTATCATCAGTTGACTTTCTTTCACGTACATGGCTACCGTGATTTTTCCGCCCTGAACTGTATGCAATTGCCCATGTTCTATGGCATTTTCAATAAAAGGCTGCGTAATCATTGGCGACACCATGGCTTTATTGAAAAGTAAATCATCACTGACCGTTAATTCATATTCGAAGCGATGCTCGAAGCGCATTTTTTGCGCAGTGAGGTATTTATCGAGGATCTCGCGTTCGAGTTCTATTGGAATGAACTCTTTTGGTGAGTTCTCGAGGATCAGACGCATTAAGCGCGAAAAATTGACTAAGAATTGAGAAGACTTCGCGGGGTCGTTTTCATAGATATAGCTCTGTATAACAGACATTGCGTTGAAAACAAAATGAGGATTCATTTGGGTGCGCAATAAGGTTTGCGACAACTCGGCCTCTCTTTGCTCTTGTTTGGTTTTAATTTGTTGCATCCGGAGCACATAAATGACAACGCCAAAGATGATAGCCGCAATAAAAATGATCGAAATAAACAATTGACGGTCGCGCTGGAGTTCTACAATTTCTCGTTCCTTTTGAGCGCGTTCAATGGAGGCTTGCTGATTGACAATCAGGCGCTCGCGTTCTTCACGCAAGTTGGCTGCTGCCATTTCTTCAATGCGCGCTGCACTTCGCCAAACCGGACTGTTTTCAAGCCATTTGCTGTATTGCTGTTGGTACTGATAAGCTTGTTTGAGCTGTCCGGTATTACTTGCGATTTCGGCCAAAGCACGATACGTATTGGCAATTTTTGGGCGGATCAATGCTTCAGACGGGAGGCTCTTTAAGCTCAATTCAAAAGCCGATTTTGCAGCTCGATATTGATTTAATCCCAAGAGGTATTGACCGTATTCAAAATACAATTCTGAGGCAAAGAGTGCGTCGGTTGAAGCGTTGGTCTTGGAAAACAAACTGGCAAAAGGTAGGTCTACCCTTCCTCCCGTCAATTGCTGGGCGGAAATCATGACTAAACGCGCTCGATTCTGATAACGCAAGTTGCCCACATCTTCAAAAAAACGATAGGCCAAACCAGCCATTGTACTGGCTTTTGCAGGTAAATTGATCCCTAGATAATAGCGACCTAGTAAATAATTGGTATACGCCTGTCCTCGATTGTCTTTATTGACCTTAGCGAGGTCCTGAGCAAGTTTTAAATAAGTAAATGCCTGATTATAGTTTTTGACATCAATAGAAATACTGGCAATCAGCAAAAGCGGGCTCAATTTGAAATGATCTAGCTGCGCTTCTTCTGCGAGCTGCAAAGAATTGATGGACCTTTGCACCGCTTGCTCAAAAAGATTGAACTGCCAATAGACCTCGGCTTGTTGCTGCATCGCGTCTATCAAAACCCATTTTTTATCGGAGCGTTTGGCATGTTGCAAGGCCATGTTGCTTGCCCATATCGCTGAATCTTTTTGAAAAAGAGTGCTAAAGTTTTTAGCAATTTGAAGGTAAAGTGCCGTTTGCTCGCGGTGCTTTAATCCTCTGTTGGCTTGTGCTATAAGGGTTTTATAGTGGTACTTCTTATCATTTGGGAATAGGAAACACCCCAACATTTTCTTACGCCATGCGGCTTTTGGGTTTGAAAAGTTGTGTGGGGCTATGGCTTGGTTAAAAATTTCGATGAGTTGTTGGTGCTCACCTTGGTAGCGGGCACGTTCGGCTTCTAACAAAGAAATTTGAGCTTGGTTTTCACTTCCAACATAAGCACGCCGTTGTAAAACAAGTATTTGGACCTCTTTTTGCCATTCATTTCGGTTGCGCTCATAAATTGCATCGATCAGACGCAACCTAATCTGTAGCTGTGACGTCTTGTTTTTTGTGCTTTGCAGGTCTTGACGCAACTGATTTTCAGACTGCGCGTTTAGCTGCAAACCCAAAAAGACACTTACTATTAGAAAAAACAAGCTTACCTTTGACATCAACAACGAATATACAAAATTCATACGCATGCGTCTCACAACTACACTAATTGCCTTTTTAATCGGATTTTTATTCAGCTTCAATAGCTGGGCTAGCCACATAATCGGTGGTGAAATCTACTACGATTCTTTGGGCAACAACCAATACAAAATTACCATTGAAATTTACCGCGATTGCAACTCTGCTACTGGCTTTGACAACCCTTTGAACTACACTATTTTCTTAGCTGACGGTAGTATCTATACCACGCGTTATATCCCGCCATTTTCACAAAATATTTTACCAATTGTCTACGACGACCCTTGTGTCACGGTGCCGAACGACATCTGTGTAGAACGTGCCATTTACATCGACACCGTTACTTTGCCATTTAGTGTGCAGGGTTATTACGTTTCGTATCAACGCTGCTGCTGGACCGGCGCCATTGACAATATCGTAGACCCCGCTAACAACGGCATCACCCTCACTACCTTCATTCCGGGCTCAGCCTTAGTTGGCGTCCACAACCAAGGAGCGCGCTTTATCAACTACCCGCCACTCATTTTGTGTTCGCAAAACACCCTAGATTTTGACCACGCCGCTTTTGACCCTGATGGCGATTCTTTGAGTTACGAACTCATGGCTCCCTTGCTAGGAGGCAGTATTGCCAATGTTGTTCCCGATCCTGAAGATCCGGCTCCATATACCCCAGTGAGTTGGAATCCAACCTTTACAGAAACAGTTCCTTTTGGGGCAGGTTCAAATATCACCATTGACCCTACAACCGGTTTCATGACCTTCACTCCTAACCTCATTGGTAGTTTTGTAGCGGGTGTAGCTGTCAAAGAATGGCGCAATGGCGTGCTGATCAATACAAAAATCAGAACTTTTGGTTACCGCGTGGTTACCTGTCAGGTCGAGGTGCCAATCGAGGTTGACGTCACAGGACCAACCCAACTCATCGAAGACTGCGGTTTTGCTGGCTTTGTCGTGACCCGCACTGATTTATCTTCAAACTTAGTTGTTCAAATTAGCCTCAGTGGAACCGCCATCAACGGCGACGACTACCCATTCATCGACGACACCCTCGTGATTCCTGCTGGCGTTGCTTCCGACACAATTGGAATTTCAGCATTCCTAGATGGGCTGCCAGAAGGAACAGAAACTGTTTTCTTCAACGTTATTTTACCGAATCCTTGCGACGGCACTTTTGACACAACATCTATCTCCCTCAATATCATTGACTACACGCCAATGACAATTACCGCTGTAGACTCACTGAACGTTTGTGCAGACTTTGGGCAAGGAACCAACATTTGGTGTAATGTTCAAAACGGTATTTCTCCGTACAGTTATGTCTGGGGGCCTGGCGGCTTCCCTAATAACGACACCGTCTATGTGCAACCAAGTATCTTGCAACCTAACCTCAACAACTTCCAGGTTTACGTCATGGACCAATGTGCCAAGACCATTACCTCGCCAAATATCCGCGTATACAACCAATGTCCATTAGTAGTTCCGAATATCCTGACACTCAACGACGACGGCACCAACGACCTATTGGTCATCAAAAACTGGGAAGACTACAACCAAGTAAGTATCCAAATCTTCAACCGCTGGGGCAACCTCATCTATGAAAAAGACAACTACCTCAACGACTGGAACGGTACCGACATGAGCGGTAAAGCGCTAGAAGAAGGTGTGTACTTCTACATGGCTACACCAAAAAGCGAGAAATACGAATACGACAACAAAGAGAAAACACTTTATACGCTTCACGGTTTTGTTCATTTAGTAAAACCATAAAGTAAATTACATGCAATAAAAAAGGCGAGCCGTTGGCTCGCCTTTTTTGTGGTTGAACATTTTGAATTTAGTCAATAGAATAAATTACACCAACGTGTAAACCTACAGAAGCAGCATTGGATTTGCTGTATGGATTGTACAAGTCTAAATCAGTTCCTAAAGCATCAACGCCTTTTGCATCGGCAGTGCTGTACATAAAGCGTGCGCTCACTGAAACCATTACAGGTAAGTCAAGAATACCAAAACGACCACCAACGCCAATCATGTAACCCATGAAGTTTTGGTATTGATTGGTGACGTCTTCTGATGGATCAATTAGGTAGTTGCTATTTGTGTAAGTGGCACTTTTCACGTTGTTCATCACCACACCAAATTCACCAAATGATCCTTTTGAACCTCCTAAACGCAGGTAAACTGGAATTTGGGTTGTTTTTAAATCCACATTTGATGTGTAGGCGCCACCTAATACTACTTGTTCTCCTTGGTAGCCTGCCTTGAAATTTCCCATGAGGTATTCAACGCCCACGCCAATTTTACCAAAATTAAAAGTACCAGCCAAGCCGTAGTTTGAGCTAAACGCTACGTCGTAATCTTGTGAGGCCCCTAGATCTGAAATATTTTTATTGAACATGCCGGTTGCGCTGTAGGCATATTTAGCCGCTACATCGAAAGTAATCGTTTGAGCTTTTGCTGCTCCAACACAAGCGAGAATTGAAAGAGAAATGAATAGTTTTTTCATAGTTTACAGTTTTTGGGTTCAAATAGTTAAGACAAAATAAAACAAAAAAATGAAATGCGTAACTTTAGTGCATGAAGTTCATCTACCTAGCCTTAATTAATATCATCTTCTTAAGTGTCGCTGGACGCGCCCAATTCATTCAAAACGAAAAAGGCCAATACGACGGCACCAATATTAGCCAGGCCGACCTCGACATCCTATTTGTAAACGACCCCACCCTCTATTGGCTCAATTTTGACTACAAAGACACCTCGCTTATACTGCCCGATTTCAAAAAGTTAGATATCCTGGCCATCCAGAGCGACGTACTTCAAACGATGATCTTTCCAGACACACTTTTAGAACTTGGCCTCATCGATTTTAATTTACCAAGTTTGACAAACATCATAGAACCTGTTGCACCAAACTTATTTCAACTGAGCATCTACGCCTCCCTCGATAGCCTTCCAAAATTTATCTGCACTGCACCCGAACTCACGTTAGTAGACATCAAAAACTACAAAGAAATCAGCTGGCCCGAATGCATGGAAGACCGTTTCATGAACGGCCCTTTTGAGTTATCGACCTGCGAAATACTGGACGGCAAAGACGGCCCAACTATCTCAAAAATAGTGAGCCCCGACAACACCTCCGACGAATGGCTCGAAGACTCCGACGACATGTCTGAAGAAGAATTGAAAGACCTTCAAAAGGGAATGCAACGAAGCGGACGCATGATTACGGTTATTCGCCGTGCAACTGGTTTTGCCTTGGCTGGAATTGTGTTTTTGATTTTGAAAAGTTAAAAGAAATTCTTAAATTCATCCAACTCAAAAATTGAATATGAAAAAAATGAATCTTGTTATCGCGCTCGTAACGGGCTTATTCGCATTTGGACTAATGAGTTTTGAACCGAATACTAAGAAGGATCAAAAAACGCAAATCCAAGCTAAGCGCATTAGCTTTCGAATTAAAGGAACTGGGTCAAAAGGGATCACAGTTAAAATTGGTGTTGGCTCACAAATCGGTTCCGGATCATGCTGCTCTTCAGTGAGCCCAATGACAACAGCTGGTTTTAGTGGAGAAGTAGGTCATGTTGTTTACGATTCGGAGAGAAAGCGCATTATTACCAAAATCTACGAAGAAATGGAAGGTCAGGTCATTGACCTTAAAAGCTATTATTGATTTACCTGCAAGAATTCCAAGTTCTGCTCTGAGAATCAATGATGCCCTGCAGACTTCCATAGCCGTCATACTGGGCTACATACTTGAGTTCAGCCATACCTGCATTTGCTCCGGTCCAAGTGATTGTTAACATGTAAGCGGGTCCGTAAATGCCTTCATCTCTGAGCATCCATTCGCCTTGC
>CANHSA010000106.1 GCA_947463345.1 Flavobacteriales bacterium | reverse complement strand
GCCTCCATAGACGAGTGATCAATAAAATGACATGTTGTCAAATCGATGTGAAGATCTTCCGAACGTTCGTGGCTATTTAATACTTTTTGAAGTTGTATAAAATTAGTAAATACAAGTGGGGTTTCAATTCGAACAACTGATTTTTCTGGATGCAATTTCAAACGGAAGAGGTCAGAAAAACGAACACCTCTGACCATGTGCAGGAACAATTTGAGTAGGATCCCAGCTCCTATGCCAACTAATAAATCCGTAGCTAAAGTGACCAAAACTGTCGTGCAAAAGACCAATAATTGATCCGCGCCAATCTTAAATGCAGACCCAAACTCTCTAGGATGTGCTAGCTTCCATCCTACCCCGATCAATAGCGCAGCAAGTGCCGACATCGGAATGAGGTCACTGAACGACACATCTACGATTAAAAACAAAAGGATAAACAGACCATGGAAAAAATTGGCCCAAATAGATTTGGCGCCATTCGATACATTGGCTGAAGAACGTGCTACTTCAGAGATCATGGGTAAGCCACCAAAGATACCAGCAAGCATATTGCCAAAGCCAACCGCCATGAGGTCTTTGTTGTAATTGGATTTGCGTTTTTGGGCATCGAGTAAATCAACGGCTTTCACGGTTAATAAGGACTCGAGTGACCCAACCAAAGCAAACATAATAACAAACTTGATGAACAAGCCAAACTGATTGAAGCCTTCGAAACTTTCATTGATGTGCAAGACATCAAAAAGTGCCTGGTCAAAAGAGAGCAAAGGTTTAAAAGTTGCGGTATTGTGGATGCCAAACAACTTGACCATTAAAATAGAAACAATAATGACAACGAGTGCCGAAGGGATTTTCTTGAGTAACGGTTGTTTGAAATAAGGCCAAATGAAAACAATTGCCAAAGAAACTAAACCAATCACAGCTACTTGCCAATGCATAAAGAATTGCGGAATGGTGGTTTTAAATTCGGCGAGGAGCTCAAGCGGTTCTGTCATGGGTTTGCCCTCCAAGGTTGTAGGTGAAAAACCAGCCAATACATGCACCTGTTTACTCATAATGATGATGCCAATTGCTGCGAGCATGCCATGAACGGCAGAAAGCGGAAAAATGTCTGTGTACTTGCCCCATTTGAGCCAGCCCATCAGCACCTGAAGCGCGCCTGCAACGATTATTGCGCCGAGCGCTAAATGCCAACCAAGTTGATTGTCGCCATGACCTAATTGTGTAACGGAGTCTGCAACAATAACGATAAGACCCGCTGCGGGGCCTTTGATGGTAAGTGGCGCGCCCATGATGAATGACACGACAACGCCACCAAACATAGCCGTAAGCAAACCGTAAATTGGCGGAAAATCACTGGCTTTTGCAATCCCTAAACTGAGGGGTAAGGCCAATAGAAAGATTAAAAAACCTGAAAGCATATCAGCTTTCCAGTAATTCTTGAGTTCAGTCAAGTGTAATTTATATGAAATTGAATTTTTCATTTTTCGTAGTATTAAGAAGAACGTTTAGCGATTTGATGATAGGTTTTAATGTGTGGACCTAAAAACACACGTGTATAAATGCGCATAGTGGCCAAACCATTGATAACAAGGCTAAAGGCGGTAAAAAAAGCAAGGCCTACTTGCGACAGATGGATGTGAGAAAAAATCAAATCCTCTCCAACAAAGGAAGGCGTAATGGGAAATCCGGACAAACCAAGGCAAACCAAAAGAA
Organism: Flavobacteriales bacterium; assembly: GCA_947463345.1. GTDB lineage: Bacteria > Bacteroidota > Bacteroidia > Flavobacteriales_D > Crocinitomicaceae > UBA952. The sequence continues at coordinate 5,534 of CANHSA010000106.1, read as the reverse complement.
ACACAAATCCAGTTTTGGGATATTCGTAAATGTGACCGTAAAAATTATCAAGACTGATCCATTCTGTTCTTCTCATGCGGGTAAGCAGGAAATAACCGATCGCCCAAGACAAGACAATACCACTGAGATACCAGACGTGGTGCGTGTTGTCGAAATGTTCATTGAAAGAAAGGGCTAGTGAAATCGAAATATGATTAAACATAATGAGCGTAAGGCTCTTGCGTACAGAATCTCTTTCAGTAAATGCTTTCACCGCAATCAGAAAGCCCCAAAAGGCAAAGAAAAATGGCAATTGATGGAGCAGTTGAGCCGAAAGTTGCGCTTCATTCAAACGAAGAACGACACCGATAATTAAAACAATTGCCATGACCCAAAACACATATTGAAAATTGAGGATTTTCCATCCTCTACCAATACGTTTCAATGGATTCCATATTGTTCTGTACAACAAGAGGTCGAGGTTCCATTCTTTCAAATTAAGTAGATAAATACGCATTTGAAACCTGGACCAAAAAGTTGACTTCGTTTTTGCACCTTGAAGTTCCTCAGGCTGATATTGCTGTTCTCTGATCTTATGACTCACAATAGATGGAGAAATCAAGAGCTGATAGGTACGCAAAAAGGCGTTGCCGAGGATATGCGTCAAAGCGAGGTTTTCCCAACCGAAAGCAATTTCGACGAAAATGAGACCAATTTGAGCGATAGACGCATAGGCTATCTGGCTTTTAATGGAGCTTTGTACCCGGCTAATTGCCGAAGCGATGAGTGCCGTCAACAGGCCTGCAGCAATCAAGAAATATTTAAACACCTCTTGTTGATCCCAAAAATGCATGGTGCGCAACATTAAAAACGCACCAATATGCACCGACATCGAGCCATAAAATATTGCGCTAGATGGCGTTGGACCTTCCATTGCTCTTGGTAGCCAAGACGAAAACGGGAGTTGTGCCGATTTAGCCGCCGCAGATATATAAAACAAGAAAGCGATGAGTAAGCCTATACCCGTGGCATTAGATAAATGATGGTTCATATTGACGTTCGCATTCATTTCCATGAAAGTGACATTCGCATGCCATAAATGATGTAACAACCACATAGCAAGGATGATACCTATATCGCCAATGCGATACACCGAGAACACTTTCAAAGCATTTTTGACGGGCAACATACGCTCTCGATAAAATGCAATTAAAAGAAAAGAAGAAACACCTAAAATTTCCCAACCGATAAAGAGGGTCTCCATATTTCCTGAGAAAATGATAAGCGTATAGCCTAAATTGAAGAATAAAATCGTGTTGAAAAAACGTTTGTAGCCCTCTTCTCTATGCAGATAGTATCTCGAATAAATGGTGATCAGAAAACTGAGCGAAGCGCCAAGAAATGCAAAAACTAGCGTTAGTTTGTCGACTAAAAAATCAATGAAAAACTCGTAGTTATCGGAGCTGTAAACTGACAATTCTTTGAATTGAGTGGGGTTAGATCCGTCTCTTAGCCAAAAGTATCCGTAAATCAAGACCAATACCAATTGCAGACCAGCAGTGGAATAACTCAATATTGAAAGTGCGCTTTCCTGTCGTTTTTTAAGTAACAAGCTGGCAAAAAATGCAAGCAGCGGCAGCCCTAAATAGGCATGTATAAAACTGATTGTACTCATGAGGCTTGATTTTGAAGTTCGATAACAGGAAAATTAGCTGAGTAGCCCGCCAAAGAAGAAAGAATGTCATTCACTTTAGGAAGACCCGACTGCTGCACTTCATAAGGTAAAAAACCGTCGTTTTGCCAAACATAAAAGGCTTTTTCTGCTGGGTCAAAAGCCACCAATCGGATCCATTCGTGATTGAACCATTCGAAAGTTGAAGGGTTTCTTTGAATGGCGGCACTGACCACCTGAGGAACTTGTTCTACCACCACAAGCAAACGATAGGGGTCGTGAACTTCAATCATTTGACTCGGTAGTCCTGTTCTTAAATCTCCATCGATGCCGTTTGCTACGCCGAGCAGCCCCATGACATTGTGTGGTAGTTTGGTACCGGCGCCCAGTTGTTGGTTGTCTACTCTTGAGAAATAATATTCTAAATTGATGCCACCACATACCGGAGCAACTGCATTGAGAATTCCTTCTAAAGAAAGCCCCTCTGGATCCTGACTGAAATCATAGGAATTTAAAAACGCGCGTCTGTCCAAAAATAAATCTCTTGAAAAAGAGCGGCGCCCTACGATACAAAGTGCGTTATTGGCATGATTGAGCTCTGGTCGGGGTTCGAACAAGGACACCGAACGCAACTTGACCTGCTGATGCAAAGCAGCTTTTGACTTTTGCGCACCAATTGTGATGAATCTTCTAGAGCGCTCTACTGCATTGGCCTCTAACGCCTTCTTGAAAAAGCTGCGGTCCGAGGCTACCTGGTCTATAGAAGAAACCGGTACTTGGTCTAGGTCATAAAAACTGAATTCATCGCGGCAAGTGTCGTGTAAAACAGGCACAAATTGCGTGTGTGCTGCAATATCAATTCCAAGTATCCTGAGCTGCTGTCTGACAGTCGGATGATTGGCCATATAAGCAAAAGCACGCGCATTTACAGACCCTGGCCTACCCGAGCAAGCGCCGCAGTCATAACCCGCGTAATGCGTGTTATTGGAACTACTCGAACCATGCGCAATCATGTAGACTAGCGGTGCAAAGTCGGAAGTGAGACCAATACTCTTCAAAAGGGAACTCACAACTTTGGTCATTTCGTCGATCGTAAAGCCAATTTGTAAACCATCTGGAGTCATTTGCCCTTCGCTCCATACAGAAAGATGAGATGCTTTGTGCATGTGATGTGTGGAGGCAACAGCCATCTTATTCATGGCAGGTTTAAAAATGGCCAAAGCCAATTTCAGTGCGGACCAAAAACCATAGGTATGGGTAAGGATCCAGCCAAAAACCAAACCATAAGTTTGCGCAGAAAAATGCAATTCAGCGTTTCTCTTGGTTCCGATTGATTTTTCAAGAATGAGGTGCGTAGGCTTTACGGGTGCCGGGCAAATTTTCGTGCGCTGACTCGCTCCCTCTGGTTGAAAGTAGGCCTCGATATTGAAATGGCCTGGCGTACCGAATGTCGCAAAAGACGGATGCAGTGACTCGATGTGTCTTCTGAGTGAACATTCGCGGTCATCGATGCAAAAAATACCTTGGGCCTGGTATTGACCATCGCAAAAAGGTGCTTTGTATTGCAAGCCAGCCAAAACCTGATCATAGAAAGTCCATTCATAAGCTTCCTGCCAAATGGCTTTGAAGCCAAATATTTGATTACTTGTCAGTTGGTGCTTATCAAAGGTATAAGTTGCTAACTCAAAATCGTGGAGGGTATTCCAACGCTGATTAAAATGCCGATCTAAGGCGTCGATTTCCAACAGGCATTCCAAGAACATAAGTTGTTCGATGCTAATTGGCCTAGGTTGAATGAGTGCTTGTGGGTTTTTCTCCACTTGCAATACCATCCCGGAGTAGCCCGGATGCGCAAATTGCTGATCGAGTAAATACGCTTCAGTATAGATCTGATTTCCAGTCAGAATTTGTAGCAAATCCTGTAAAGTGAGGGTCGGATTCAGCAGTAATTGACGCGCTCGCTTGCCATTAAATAAAGAGCTGAAGCCCTCTTGTTCCAACACGCGAATAGCACTCAAAAAGTCCCCGCCATCAATCGGAAATTTCCAAATAGAGATGCCTTGATCGAGGTAACTACTCACCAGTCTGAATAAAATGGGGTGTACTCGCGTGTCTAAATCGAAGCCCAATTGAACCTTCCAATTACTCCTCAAGGAACCCACAATTGGGATGGTGGTTTCGTCAAAAGTACGATTGATGAGGTCGTTTTTAAGACCGCTTTGCGCTTCTTGTCCAAGCACGCGATCTAGTATTGATTCGGAAATTTGACCTTCGCGATACCGCTCGCGATAAAAAGAAAGCGGCGCATAAGTTTGGTAGCCAAATAATTCTTGGGCAGCTTTCAAACCTTGATGAAAAGGCAAGTCTTGAAAGGCGTGTAGGGTATTGTGGTGGATAAAATCTTTTAAAGGTGCCTGACTCGGCAGGTAATGTTCTAGCACATGTAAGACATGCGCTATCGCTTGTTTTTCATTCATAAATAGGGTTTAAAAAGTAAAAAAACGATGTTGTATCGCTTCCTTTTTAAATCCTAAATACCTGAAAATGAACGATTACTTTTTGATTAGACCATAACCAAGTGCGAAACGCGCCAAGCTGAAATGTAGCTGCGTGTCGGTGGTCGTTGTTTTGTTGTAAATAAAAATTGATGAAGCCCTGAACAGCACAAGTAAGGTCTTTGGTTTCGGCGCAAGGATCTGCATCAGATTCTAGTTCGGATTCTTCGATTTCCTCTAGACACTCGCAGGTACTCATTGCAAAATCCTTGTTGGATTTTTGCTGGAATTTGTCCTTGGTGCTCGATATAGAAAGTCCTGCTTGTTGAGTTAATTTAATACCTGGAATGGCCATGCCAAACGACAAGTTGCTTAAAAAAGCAACCAGCGTAAGGAGAAAAACCAAGCGTTTGGACCAATGCATGTTACAAATTTAGATGCATATGCGTAAAGTGTTGTTAAATTATTCCTAAAAAAACAAGATTGCCTTATCTTTGCTCCCTATGCAATCAACAACAAACCATTCAAGCACAACCCAAGCCTATATCGATCTAGAAGATCAGTACGGCGCCCACAACTACCACCCGCTACCTGTTGTTTTGACAAAAGGAGAAGGTGTTTACGTTTGGGACGTCGATGGCAAGCGTTATTTTGATTTTCTTTCTGCTTATTCGGCCGTTAATCAAGGGCACGCACATCCAAAAATTACCCAAGCGCTCATCGATCAGGCTAAAACATTAGCCCTGACCTCCCGCGCTTTCTACAACAACTGCCTAGGCGATTACGAAAAATACGTCACCAACTACTTCGGCTTTGACAAAGTGCTACCGATGAATACCGGTGCAGAAGCCGTAGAAACCGCCATTAAATTATGTCGCAAATGGGCCTATGAACAAAAAGGAATCGCCGAAAACCAAGCGCAAATTGTGGTTTGTGAAGGCAATTTCCATGGCCGTACCACCACCATTGTCTCCTTTTCTTCGGACCCCGACTCCAACAAAAACTTTGGTCCGTATCCGGCTGGCTTCATCTCCATTCCTTACAACGATATCGCTGCACTAGAGGCCGCACTTGCCCAACCAAATGTGGCTGGTTTCTTAGTAGAGCCCATCCAAGGCGAAGCCGGCGTATACACGCCCGAAGACAAGTACATGCGTCAGGCCAGAGCGCTTTGCACCCAACACAACGCGCTGTTTATTGCCGATGAAGTGCAGACAGGTATTGCGCGCACAGGTAGTCTTTTAGCTGTTTGTGGCAATTGTACTTGTGAAAATAAATGTGAACAACAAGCCGCAACTTACGCCCGACCAGACATCCTCATTTTAGGCAAAGCACTTTCTGGTGGTGTTTACCCGGTATCTGCCGTTCTCGCCGACGACCACATCATG
>CANHSA010000105.1 GCA_947463345.1 Flavobacteriales bacterium | reverse complement strand
GCGTTGTCCATGAAGTTGGAGGCAACTGGCCCATAGCTTGCAAAACCGGTTGTTGCAAAGCTAGGATCTAGAGATCCTGGAGTTTGTGCAAATAGAAAAATGGATGAGAGGAGGAATAGTGCGCTAAAGAATATTTTCATTAATTATGAGATTTTATTGAACAAATTTAACACTATCTTTGAAGGTGCGAAAATTTCTTCTATTCAGTTTTATCGCCCTTTTGAGCTACCAATTCGTGGGTTTTTTCACGTTTGTAGAGCTCGAACATTATTTTATTCGCAAGCAAATCAAGAAAGCCATCAAGCTTTCAGTCCCTGAAAATCAGCTCATTCAATTTCATTTTACAGCTATAGAAAGTCATAAACTCAATTGGGTCAAACCTCATGAATTCAGACTCAACGGCCGATTCTACGACGTTATTTATAAGCATAAAACCAATGGGGTTTGGTATTTTCAATGCATAGATGACCGCCAAGAAACCGTCTTGTTCGAGAAGTTAGATTTTGCCACCGCCAACAACCTCATTAATTCTTCTGAGCAGCACCCCGTGCATGGCTGGCTCAAACTCATGAACGAGCCCATGGAGCCAATTGAGTTTTATGTGCTTAGTTTGCTGCATTTTGATTTGAAAAGTGAAAAGATGAATGACTTTGGGGTCAATCATTATCGTTCAAAATATTTAGCGTTAGTTGCACCTCCTCCGGAAGTTTAAAAATAGAACCCTCGTTCTTTATTTTTTAAACTTTAATTCATGCTCATGAAATCAATATTGTTATTCCTATTGATAGGTTTGACCACTCCATTTATGGTGCAAGCCCAAATCACTGTTGAACTCAGAGATGCCTATACCTTTGAGCCTATAAACGGACTTGCTTTCAAAACGCAAGCCAAGCTCAGTCAACAAACCAACGCTATTTATAAAATTGAGTCGGCGCAATTTCCTATTACGATCGAATTTAGTCACCCGGATTACGATCCCTATTTATTGTCTATTCCTGCTAACGGTGCCGCATATGCTATCGTCGTATATCTTGTTCCAAATACCCAAACGGAGAACGAAACGGTTGTTTCAGCCAACCGCACTGCTGAAAAGCGCAAGGATGTAGCGCAAAAAATTCAAGTGTTGCGCGCATCCGAAATACAGTTTCAGCAACAGACATCCATGGCCGATGTATTGGCCAATTCAGGCTCAATCTTTGTTCAAAAAAGCCAGTTAGGCGGTGGCAGCCCTATTATCCGTGGTTTTGAGACCAATAAAGTGTTGCTCGTTGTCGATGGTATTAGAATGAACAATGCCATCTACCGCGGTGGTCACCTTCAAAATTGCCTGACTCTCGACCAAGCCAATATGGATAGAGTTGAGCTCGTATTTGGCCCTGGTTCAGTCATGTACGGTTCAGATGCAATTGGGGGAGTGATGAGTTTTCAAACCAAAAAACCATTGTTCAGTTCTTCAGACCAATTATTGGTGCGCAGCAGTGCGTATATGCGTGGTTTCTCAGCCGGTGCTGGTTATTCGGCGAACGCCCAAGTGAATATAGGTTCTAAGCGCTTTGCCTCTTTAACTTCCATTTCGTATGCCGCTTATGGAGACTTGCGTCAGGGAAACAACCGTAGTGAAGCCATTGGTAATTTAGGGTACCGTCCTTGGTATGTTGCGCAATTCAATGGTGCGGACAGCATGGTTGTAAATGCAGATAGCAGCTTGCAAGTGGGTTCGGGCTACAAACAATACGATGTTTTGCAGAAATTCAGTTTTGTACAAAAACCGGGTGTGCTACATCACTTGAATTTACAATTGTCAAATTCAGGCAACATCGACCGTTATGACCGCCTTACGCTGATGACAGGCTCCAAGCCTAGATTTGCAGAGTGGTATTATGGCCCGCAGTTCCGTTTGTTGGCCGCATATACGCTAGAGCTCAATAATGCAACCAAATTTTACGACAACGCAAGAATGATCCTAGCTTATCAAGCAATAGAAGAAAGCCGCATCGATAGAAGATTTCAAAAAGCAGGTCGCAATCACCGCATAGAGCAGCTCGATATTTATACTTTAAATATTGATTTAATGAAGAAAAAAGGTGCTCATGAGTTGCGATATGGTGCAGAAGCGTATTTGAATTTAGTGAATTCGACAGCCTTTACTGAGGATATCTTTACAGGTGAGCAAACCCCTCTCAATACACGCTACCCAGACGGTGGTTCGTCCATGCAAGGAGCGGCACTCTATGCATCGCACACCTTTGAAATTTCGGAAAAACTCATTCTGAATGATGGTATTCGCTTGTCGCAAGTTGGCCTACAAGCTCAATTTATGGATCAAACATTTTTCCCTTTTCCGTTCAACCAAATTCAGCAGAATCACCTTGCGCTAAATGGTAATTTAGGTTTGATCTATATGCCAGTTCCAAAACTACGCCTGATGCTGAATGGTTCTACCGCATTTAGAGCGCCCAACGTCGATGACCTCACCAAAGTTTTTGAATCTGTTCCGGGTTCTGTAGTTGTTCCAAATCCAAATTTAAAAGCGGAATATGCTTACAATGCTGAATTTGGGTTGCAGTATCAATTCATGAAGAAAAGCACATTTGGCGTGAATTTATACCAGACATACTTGACAAATGCCCTAACTGTTCAAAATGGAACTTTTAATGGTGCCGATAGCATTTTATACGACGGGCAATTGAGTCAAGTGCTCACTACAACCAATGCAGGAAATGCTTATGTCAGGGGTTTTGAAGCATTGTTGCAGGCCCAACTGACATCTCGTTTGCAACTTTCCGGAAGCTATAATTATACGTTTGGGCGTATCCTTACAGATTCCGTTCCTTATCCCTTAGACCACATCGCTCCGGCGTTTGGTAAAGTAAGTTTGCGCTACACAATGTTGCACAATAAACTCAAACTCGAAGGCTTTGCGATGTATGCTGGCTGGAAACACTTGGAAGATTATAACCTAGTAGGTGAAGATAACTTTGCATATGCCACGCCAAACGGGATGCCAAGTTGGTACACTTTGAACTTCAGAGCAAATTATAATATCAACAATCAGTTGAGCGTGCAGATAGCTTGTGAAAACATTACTGATCAAAACTACCGTATGTTTGCATCCAACATTTCAGCACCAGGACGAAATTTCATCCTTACGCTTAGAGGTAATTTTTAGGATTTTTTATTGGGAGTCTTTGGTGGCGTACTTTGCTTCACTTTCTAGATAGAAGAAAGTATACTTGATTTTCTCTATTGGCTTGATTTGAGGCACAAAGGTGTTTTGGTCTGCACCCGCAGGAAGTGCTTCGAGTTTGCCTTCCATGACAAAAATATTCTTTTGGATGCCATAAGAACCTGCTCCGTATTCAAAATGATACGCTTCGGTGAGGTTGGTGCCTAAGCCATCAAAATTCTTGAACTGAAAGATGCGGCGTGGCGTATGGTTGCTCACTGTATAAAAGTCTTTGTAGCTGGCATTGCGTATTCTAAAGTCGATCAATATGTCTTTATAGTTCGGTGAACTGATGTTTTCAAAACTGACGCTTAGTGGCAATAAAGGCGAAGAAGGAATGGCAAGTGGAGGGGAGAGCATGTCTAATTTGCCATCAAAAAAGAAAAAATAATTGAAGTTACCCATAAAGCCGAGCTCCGCACGTTTGGCTGCATTGGGTGAGGCCATGGCTTCTTTCATGGCGAAGTCGAGGCGATTTACTGTAATGATGGCATCTTCAATGCCGTCGGCATCGAGTTGAGCGCGGTAGATTTTTAATTCAAACTTTTCATTGGCCTGAATACCGAGTTTGGCGCGCACCATCCGATCGGCATAGGTAGTCAAAGATTGTTTGCCTTTGGTGGCTGGCTCTTGGACGGTATTCGTTGGTTCATCTTGGGTAACTTGTTCTTTGCAAGACCAAATAAACAGGGGGAGGATTAAGAATAGATATTTCACATTGCAAATATAAGGATGTAGTTTGAAAACGTTTATAAACAATTGAAGGTGGGTTTGTAGATGCCAATGTGGATAAATACAATAAATCTTTACATTACTTAAAGTACTCATAATAAGAAGGATAAATTACTTCACTTACTTTGTTTCATTAAAAAAATAATATATTTTGAAACCTTGGCACAATTCTTAGCGTACCAAAGCCCAAACCAACAACAAACGACATGACCACAAGTATTCAATCTCTCCGCAGCAAATCAATTCGTCAAGCGAAATTGAAATTAGATCAGCACCGTGAATTGGGTGTTCAAAGTCCCTTAAATATTTTTGAAGTTGCAGATTTACTCGATAACATTCGCAACACAGAAGAAAAATTGAGTACAGAACCACAAGGTTTTGCGCTTATTCTCAACTAATAGTTGATTTATAGTTAGACAAAAAGAAGGACTCGAATAGGGTCCTTTTTTTATGCAATAACGCCAGATCCGATGAGTTCGTTGTCGAGGTACCATGCTGCAAATTGCCCAGGTGTGATTCCTTTTTGTTTGTGCTTGAAAAGAATAAAGTAGCTTCCTTCTTTTTCAATGAGTTGCGCTTCTTGCAAAGGCTGGCGGTAACGAATGCGTACCATGCAATCCATAATGTGTTCCTGTTCAAATTCTTTGTTTGGTACAATCCAAGAAATACATTCAGTATCTAATTTCAAGGCCCATCTATTCAGGCCCGGATGCTGTTCGGTTTGTCCGCTATAGACCACATTTTGTATGGTATCTATTCCAATAACAAAACTTGGTTCGGGCCTGCCGCCGATATGTAATCCTTTGCGCTGCCCAATGGTGTAGTAATGGGCACCTTGGTGTTTGGTCACTTGCTTGCCATCAGCAGGAGTATAGGAAAATGGTGTGGCCAACGCTTCAATTGGATCGATGTTTGGATCGAGTGCGTTGTAGGCTTCGAAGATGGGTAGCTCTGCAGAAACTTCAATGATGGGGCCTTCTTTTGGCGCTAATTGTTGTTGCAGAAATGTAGGGAGCGCAATTTTACCCACAAAACAGAGTCCTTGAGAATCTTTTTTGTCGGCTGTGATGAGCCCGTTTTGTTGGGCAATTTGGCGCACTTCTGCTTTTTGCAAATGCCCAATCGGGAACAACGCTTTAGAAAGTTGCTCTTGACTCAGTTGACATAAAAAATAGGATTGGTCTTTACCTGGGTCGGCGCCAGCTAGCAAACTGAAGCTTCCGTCTTGGTTCTCTTTGCGTTGGCAATAATGCCCGGTAGCTACGTAGTCTGCACCTAAATCGAGGGCAGCTTTTAAAAAAACGTCAAATTTGATTTCTCTGTTGCACAGTACGTCTGGGTTGGGTGTCCGGCCCGCTTGGTACTCGGCAAACATATAGTTGACGATGCGTTCTTTGTATTGATCGGAAAGGTCGATGACTTGAAAAGGAATGCCTAGTTGCTGGGCGATGAGCAATGCGTCGTTGGAGTCGTCTATCCAAGGGCATTCGTCTGAGAGTGTAACGCTTTGGTCGTGCCAGTTGCGCATGAACATGCCAATGACTTCATAGCCTTGTTGTTGCAACAAAAGCGCCGCAACACTTGAGTCTACTCCGCCAGAAAGTCCTACCACAACGCGTTTCATGCCACAAATTTACGGGTTCTTAGTGGACCACATGAATAAAGCCTTGTCTTTTCTCCTCGCCACTTGTGAACAGATAAAAATAAATGCCTTCAGGCAGTGTTTCGCCATTGTCATTTAATCCTTCAAAAGCCTTTTGAGCTGAAGTTGTAGAGAAAATCACTTGTCCCCAACGGTTGAGGATTTTGAGTTCAAAACTAGCGCAATTTTCATAGAGTGAATCGATTTGCCATTGGTGGTTTTCTGAATTACTCTGGGTTGAAATGATATTTGGGAAAACCAAACTCGGAAGTGTGACAGATGGAATGATGTCAATGGAGCCAGAACTGTTGTAGGAACAACCATTGGTGAGGTTCAGGGTAAATGAATAGGGCATATTTCCGGCCTGCCCAAAAGTGAGTGTCAACGGATTTTGGTTATAGCTTGCATTATTGATGGTCCATTCAAAGTTTTGAATGGCAGTTGCTTGCACGTCAAAAAGCGCTTGGAAAGTAGCTACTTGCCCACAAGTATCTTGGCTATTGAGTGTGATTTGCGGAACAGCTACAAGTTGAAAAGATTGCGTGCTGGTATCGCTGCAGCCTGCAGAACTCTCTAAGATGAGGCTAGCCGTGTAGGTACCGCTCTGATTGTAGGTGTAACTGCTAGGAATGTTATTTAGGGTTTGACCATCACCGGGCTGAAAAGTGGCCTGTATAGAGGTACCATTGATGGGTGTGCCGGTCCACGTACTTAGGTTCGTGAAATTTGCGGTTAGGCCATCGCAAAGCGGATTGACTTCAAAGGATACATTAGGATAAGGATTAAAGTTCACTTGAAAAGTATCGCTACCGGTGCAACCTAAATTACTTATTACGTCTACCGTGAAGGTTTCTGTGCTTCCGTTATTGGATTGCAAATCAAATGCAAAAGGATTCCCAGTGCCAATTGCTTGATTATTCTGCATCCAAACTAATTGATTCAATGGATCTTGTGGGTCAAGACCAATTGTTGCATTGAAATTGACGATTGGTCCACAAACGCTAGTAGGGCCAGTGTAATTGATGCTTGGATTGGCAAAGACAGCACTTGTAAGTGTATTTGGCGGCGATGCGCAGCCATTGGTGTCGATGATACTCAGCTGAGCATTATATGATCCAGTATTCAATAAAACCGTTAAGGAATCTTGATTACTCGTTGTATTTCCTAGTGTCCAAGTATATTGAGCTGCATTAGCGTTAGACCAGAATGAAAGAAGGTCGCCGGCGCAAACTGGTCCATTTGTGAGGATATTGGGTGCGCCCGGATTGGCATTGACGATGATGTCCATGGTGTCCGGTAAAATGGGACAGGTCCCGGGAAGAAATCCTGAAATAGCATAGGTGCCCGCATCAGATAGTTGCGCCTGTGGAATCTGAATTTGTGGCCCGTTGGAGCTCAAGTTGTTTGGTCCGGACCAATTGTAAGTGGCTCCGGTTAAGGTGTTGGTGCTAAGTAGGATAGGTTCTCCAACGCAAAAAGTTTGGTCGTTCACGGTGATTTGATATTGTGCAGCTGCAAAATCACTGAAGTACCCATAGCGACAGCCGCTTGATGCACCGCCGTGCACAACACCTAAATGAAATTTGAAATTAAGGTTGTCTATTCTCGAAGCTAATTGAACGCCAACAAAGCTTGATGCATCAATTTGTGCATATTTCCATGCGTTATTCGTGCCCGG
>CANHSA010000104.1 GCA_947463345.1 Flavobacteriales bacterium | reverse complement strand
TGTTTTACGATGGTCCTGACACCCAAGCAGTGGTGGCACCATTGTGCACATTCTGAGCACAAAAAAGCTGAGCTCTCACATACCGATACCGCCGACGAAGATTGCCCTGTTTGCGATCTTTCACTCAGTGTCTTTACAAGTCCTTCGGCCTTGGTTTTTTATGTTTACAAACAAGCACCTTTTGTACACGGAACCTCCATTTATAAAGGGCAATCCAAGCAAGTTTCAACCCTTCGTCAACTCCGAGCACCGCCTACAACAAGCGTTTGAATTTAAACAATTGTTTTATGCTTATTAGTGCTCATTATCATGAAAAACTTGATTTTATGGGCGGCTGCCCTTTGTAGCAGCTCCCTTCTTGCTCAGCAAGGAATCACAGGCATTGTTGTCGATGCCCAAACCCAGAAAGCCATACAAGGCGTTCTCATTTCCGTACCGTCCTTCCAAATACAAGTGCACTCCGACGCACAGGGGCGCTTTGCGTTTCCGTTTAGTTGGTCGGATCAACAAGCCCTGCGGCTCAAACACCCCGACTACCAGATTTTAGATACTTCTGTTTTTGGGAATGTTTCAAGCTTGCGCTTTGAATTGAACCTCGGCCACATGACCACCGAGGAGGTGACTGTAAGTGCCCAGCAAGTCTCGCTGCGCGCTAAAAATACAGTGCCAATGGAAGTGCGCAGCCTCAACGACCTACAGCTGAGTGGCGGCATGCATATTTCAGAACTACTCACCAAAATTCCGGGAGTTTATTCGAGTTCGCTAGGTAATGGTATTGCCAAACCTGTTATTCGCGGCATGCAAGGGATGCGTGTTGTGACCCTCGTCAATGGCCTGCGCTTGGAAGGGCAGCAGTGGGGCGGTGACCACGGCATGGGAATAGGTGAACTTGGATTGGGTTCAGTAGAAGTCATCAAAGGGCCTGCCTCAGTGCTTTATGGCGCCGATGCACTTGGCGGTGTGGTTTATTTGGTAGATGAACCCTATGCACGCATTGGTCAGCAAACAATAGACGTGCAACAAAAATGGAACCAGAGCACTAACGGCAGCACTTCTAGTATTTTATACAAAAAGAGCCAAGGCAACAAGCGCTTGCTTGTAGCCGGGAGCTACGCGAATCATGCCGATTTTCTTTTGCCTAATGGGCTTTATGCAAAGAATTCTCGTTTCCATGAGTGGGTTGGCAAAGCGTCGTATTCTTGGTTCAAGCCCAACCAAATCCATCAATTCAGGTACGCCTTTAACAATACAGTAGCAGGCATACCCGGACACACCCATGACTCATTGGCCACGCCACTTAGTTTTCAGGTTCAGACCCAAGGAAGGCGTTATTCCTTGCCTTCTCAGTTTTTTACCAATCAGCTCCTGAGTTATGAATACAAACGTTTCTGGACCGGTCAAGAGTTTAATTTGCTGCTTGGACAAACCCATAACCGTTTAGTGGAATACGACGAAAAGGTAACCAAACCCTTTATGGAGATGGATCTGTTGAATTCGGTGTATCAAGCCAAGTGGACCAAAAAGTGGGCGCAACAACAACTTATTATTGGTTTGGCAGGCATGCTACAACTCAATTTAAATGCACCTATTGCCGCAGACCAACTCTTGCCAGATGCCCTGACTTTTGATCAAGGTGTATTTGGTTTGTATAAATATGAACTTTCCAAAGCGCACATGTTTCAAGTAGGGCTCAGACAAGATGTGCGGTGGATCAGAACGCAATCGGATAGCATCTTTTTGCAACAGCGCTATGCCAGTCCTAATTTGTCGGCAGGTTGGTCTTGGCAAGTCAATAGCTTTCAGCGTCACCGCCTGAATTTTTCGAGTGGTTTTCGGGCGCCGCATCTCAGCGAGTTATTGGCTAATGGTTTTCATCATGGCGCTTTGCGCTATGAAATCGGAGATAGCAGCTTGGTTCCAGAACGAAGTCTACAACTAGACTGGTCCAGTGATTGGAATACAGAACACGGCAGTATTACTGTTAATCCTTACCATGCCTGGGTTCGGGATTACATTTACATCCAGCCAAATGGCAGTAGTATTGATGGTATTCCTGTGTTCAACTATGAGCAACTTGAGCTCGGGCGCATGTACGGCTTGGATCTTAGTGCGCACTATCATCCGCATTGGCTACACAACCTGCATTGGGAGGGCAGTTTTTCTTACATTCATTTTGCCAGCACTCAGGACAGCGCCATTTCTTTATTGCCGCCAACCCGTTTACAGAACGAACTCCAATACCATTGGGATTTTAACGGGAACATTCAAAAACTAGAGCTCAGTTTGAGTCATACTTGGATTGCTGCTCAAACCCGCGTGGCTTATCAAGAAGCCACCAGCGAAAGTTATCAGTTATTTAATGTAAACGCCCGTTTGTATCTAGAAAAGCAGGGATCTTGGGTCTTGCAAACAGGGGTGCGCAACCTCACAAACAGTGCTTATGTCGACCATTTGTCGCGTTTAAAAAACATTGGTATGCCCGGTCCTGGTAGGCATATCTATTTGAGCTTAAAATACCAGGTTCAACAACAATCTAAAAAATAAAAGAATGAAAAAATTAATTTTAAGTGCAGCAGTATTGGGTTTTTTGACCCTTTCTTGCGGCAAGAACAAATGTGCAGAATGTCATTACGACGCGCCAACTGGCGAGGTTGAAATGGGGTCTTACTGTGGTGATGAACTTCATAATTTAGAGGAGTTAGGGACCTTCACAGATAGCCTAGGCAACACTTTTGTAGTGCATTGCGGCGAGCATTGATCAAGAACTTTTCAACATTTTTGTCATTTGTTGATAAGTGCTAAATGCATTTGTTGTCAACATGACACAAAGGGCCTAATTTTATATTAAGAATTGGGCCCTATGTTTGACGACGACGAAGAAGAATACAACGACAGCAGTTTGAGCGAAGACATCGAGCACTTTGAGGCCCATCTCAAAGGTCAAAAGCTCAAATTCATCGACAGCGATCGCCTAGAAGGCCTCATCGACCACTACCTCATTCAAGGTCAGTTCAATAAAGCCAAAATTGCCGCCGAATTCGGTATTTACCAATTTGCTTACAACCCCATGTTCAAGCTTCGCAAGGCACAGGCCTTGGGCGGTATGGGCTTATTGCAAGAGGCACTCGATTGTGTTGTTCAGCTAGAAAAGCAAGAAATCGACAGTGCAGAGCTCTACCTGACCAAAGCATCCATACACGCCCAACAGCGCGAGCACAAACAAGCCATTCGTTATTTCAAATTGGCACTCGAACACTCCGATCCGGCAGAACACGACTACATCTACCTCGACATCGCTATAGAATACGAGCGGCTGCAGCTCTACCAAGAAGCCATCGACACCTTACACCAAGCGCTGAAAGCCAACAAAAACAACGAAGCTGCCCTCTACGAACTCGGCCGTTGCTATGACGCACTCGGCGCAACCCAAGACTCCATAGATGCCTACCTTCAATTTATTGACGAACAACCTTATTCCAGCACCGCTTGGTATAATCTCGGCAACGCCTACAGCCGCCTAGAAAACTACGATCGTGCGGTTTGGGCCTATGAATACGCCATTCTCATCAACGAAGAGTTTGGCCCAGCCCATTTCAATTTAGGAAACGCCTATCTTTCTTTGGATAAATACCACAAAGCCATTGAGCATTTCGAGCTCTGCATGAAGCACGACGGCGACGACGCAATGGCGCTTTGTTATATCGGGGAGTCCTATGAGCAACTCAATGAACTAGAACTCTCTAAGCACTACTACAAACTCAGTATTGACCTAGAACCAATGCTTCCCGAAGCATGGCTAGGCCTCGGCATCGTCGAAGATCTACTGGGTTCTACCAAAGAAGGCATTGTACTCATTCAAAAAGCCCTCGACTACGACCCCGATAACTCCGGTATTCACCACGTATTGGCGGGCGCTTATCAAAAAATTGACCTCCGCTCTGAGGCTGAATTTCATTACCTCAAAAGTCTTGAGTTGCTTCCCGATGACCAAGAAGCACTCTCTGACTACATTGCATTTATGAGTGAATCTTCACTTGCCGAGGCGCAAGCCTTTTTATTAGAATTTGGCAACCACCACCCGACTGTTTTCGATGCCAAACTTCACCTCATTAACATCAAATGGCAAATGGGACAATTTGCCGAAGCCAAGCACCTCTACCACGAGTGCTTACAACAAGACGCTTCTAGTGCCAAACAGATTTTCGAAATCAATCCTAAACTACTAGACGACACCGATTTTTTATATTTAGCTGATTAACTACCCATGAACTTTAAACTTACTTTTATCCCAAAGCGCAGTGAGAAACCACGTAACAAAGGCGTCACCATGATGATGGATAAGGGCCTAGGTCTTCGCGAAACAGAGCATTTTATCGAAGCCTCTGCGCACCTCACAGACATCGTCAAATTCGGCTTTGGTACTGCATTTGTGACCAGTCAACTCGAAGAGAAAATCAAAATCTACCGCCAAGCGGGCATCCGTCCATACTTTGGCGGAACCCTTTTTGAGGCTTTCTATGCGCGTGGCATGTTCAAAGAGTATGTCAAGTTGCTCGATAAATACGACCTCGACCTCGCTGAAATCTCTGATGGTTCTATCATCATTCCTCACGATGAAAAGTGTCAGCTTATACACGAGCTATCTCAATCGAGAACAGTGATGTCAGAAGTTGGCTCCAAAGACTCCGGTATCCTCATTTCGCCAGCTAAATGGGTGCGTCTCATGAAAGCTGAGCTAGAGGCTGGAAGCTGGAAAGTCATTGCCGAAGGGCGCGAGGCAGGCAACGTTGGTGTATTCAGACCCAACGGAACTGCCCACACCATGCTCATTAACCGCATTATCGCCAACGTAAAACCAGAAGACATCCTCTGGGAGGCGCCGCAAAAGAACCAACAAGTTTGGTTTATCAAGCTGTTTGGCGCTGAAGTCAATTTGGGCAACATCGCACCTAACGATGTCATTCCATTGGAATGTTTACGATTGGGCTTGCGCGGAGACACCTTCTTTGATTTCCTTCCGAAGTCGTATGCAGATCGCCTCAAGCAAGTCAACGACGACGCCGATCAGGACACCGACGATGAACAAGAATAAGTCGCTCGCGCTTTATTCCAAACACTTCCAAATTACAGGTCATCAAGGCCCAATCTACGCGCTTTGCCAAGATGCTCAATTCATCTATTCCGCTTCCGCTGACAAATTTGTGGCGCGTTGGCACAAAAGCACAGGCCAACAAGATCACTTCGCTATTCGCTGTACGCAGGCGCCTTTCAGTTTGTGCGTTCTTGCAACCCAACAGCATTTGGCCATTGGCTTGTCCGATGGCAGCATTCACCTCATAGATACTGCGGCAAAAGTAGAGCTCAAGTTCCTCAAGGCGCACGAGGCTGCAGTTTTTGCTATTGCCACCAATCCAACGCGCGAGCAGCACTATTCTGCCGATGCCGAGGGCAACCTTTTGGTTTGGGACTACCAATGGAATTTACTTCTGAACTTGCCATTTTCTTGTGGCAAAATCCGACAAATTGTAGTGGCTTCTGATGGCAGTTATCTGTTACTTGCCGGCGCCGACGGCTATTTTCGCAAGATAGAAACCACTTATTTCAACGAAATACATCAAACGTTTGCACATCAAGAGGGTTGCACGGCACTTTGTATTTTGCCGAGCGGTGACATCCTGAGCGCGGGTAAAGACGCATACATCAGACGCTGGTCTGCAAGCGGTGAAAAACTAAATGCTTTTCCGGCGCACCTCGGCACTATATACCAATTACTTGCTTTGTCCGATGGCAACTATGTTTCAGCTTCCAGAGACAAAAGCATCAAAATTTGGGATCAAAACAACGATCAAATTAAGCAAAAGCTCGATTTACACATGGCCGGTCATCGGCATTCAATCAATGCCCTTCTTGCTTTAGAAAATGGTTTTGCAAGTGCAGGTGACGACAAAAGAATTTTGCTTTGGCATGCACAGAACACAAAAACGCAGTAATTTTAAGACATGAAGTGTTGGGTTCTTGTATTTGTTTGTTGTCAGTTTGCTGTTCGGGCTCAGTTTCAGTTCAATTTTACCGATTTTATTCCGGTTGTTGCCGATGGTCAGAATTTATCCAAAGCATGGGATGGTGGTTTGAATACGCCACAGTTTTCTTCTCTAGACTACGACTACGATGGTGACGACGACCTCCTCGTTTTTGACCGTGGCGCCGACCAAATCCGCTTGTACAAGCACGTCACTATTGGCGGCGTGCCTACCTATCAACTTGACTTGCGCGCACATTTGTTTTTTCCGCCTCAATTAAACTATCGCGTGACCACCTATGACTACGACAACGACGGTCGAAAAGACCTTTTTTGTTATGCTGTTGGCGGAATTCAAGCCTATCGCAATATAGGTTCTGCCGCCACTGGCTTGCAATGGCAAGCCTACAGCCCTTATTTGGTCTCCAACTATGCAGGGCCAACACTTAATTTATATATTTCAGGAGCAGACATCCCAGCGCTGGTCGACGTCGAAGGCGATGGCGACATGGATATCCTCACGTACCATATCAGTGGCGAACACTTACAATACCATCAAAACCAAAGTCAAGAACTTTATGGCCATTCCGATTCATTGGTGTTCGTCCTGAAGAACCGATGCTGGGGTAAATACAGAGAAGACGTCACGAGCAATAGCCTTTTTTTGAACGACACCAGCTCGTATTGCACCGACGGCAACGTTAGCAATCCTGAACTACCCACCAATGACCAACTCAAAGCGCACGCCGGCTCAACCGTTTTGGCACTAGACCTCGATCAGTCGGGGGTGCTAGATTTAGTGCTGGGCGATGTCGCGTATGGCAACTTGGTCCGCTTAATGAATGGTGGAACGAGCCCAAATACCAACTCGCCAATGGTGAGTGCCGACTACAACTTCCCGAGCAACACCACGCCTGCCAATGTGCAAATTTTCCCGGCGGCCTTTTGTCTGGACCTCGATTTTGATCAAAAGAAGGACCTTGTTGTTGCGCCAAATGCCAATAACGTTTCTGAAAACGAAAACAGCGTCTGGTATTATAAAAATCTTGGCAGCAACCAAGCTCCAGTTTTCGTCTACCAAGACAACGACTGGTTGCAAGGCGACATGATTGACCACGGAGCGGGCTCTGTGCCTTTGCTTTATGATGTCAATGCCGACGGCCTTACAGATATGCTGGTAGCCAATTTTTACGCTTACAAACCTGTGCTCAACAAAGAAGCTCGGATCGCCTATTACCAGAACATCGGAACGCCAGCGAGTCCACAGTTGCTTTTAGTTGATCAAGACTTTCTG
>CANHSA010000103.1 GCA_947463345.1 Flavobacteriales bacterium | reverse complement strand
TTTGAGTACAGAAGGTGCCAGCGCCTTTGCCCAACGGATGGCGCTCAACATCGGAAACCTACTGAGCGAAGAAGCACAGCTTTCCACCCTCAACGACCCGTTAAGAGGGGCTTATGTAGTCGAGCAACTCAGCTTAGTACTCGCCAAAAAAAGCTGGACTTTACTTTGCGAACTAGATGCTGATCCTCCCTCCGTGCAGCAAAAATTGAAAACGGAAATTGCACAGACCAGAGACCTGCGCACTGAAGGCGTTCAGTCTGGAAAGGACATCATGATTGGAATCAATGCCTTTCCAAATGAGTTTGAAAGTCCAAAAGCAGATTGGTCTGAGCTGCCAACTGCCCTAGGGTTCCCATATTTAATATTTGAAAACGCTGCCAACTGATGCCAAGAAAAGAACTCCACTCCTATCGCAACTTAGATTGGTCCTTGAAAACTCAGGCGGCCCAGGCACTCTCCTACCGCTCTGGTTTAGCGCCATTTTTAGGCGGTCCTTATGCCTCCATGTATCTTTCTAAACCTTGGACTATCCGACAATACGCCGGTTTTTCAACTGCAGAAGCCTCCAACGCTTTTTACCGACGCAATCTTGCTGCAGGTCAGAAAGGCTTGAGTGTTGCTTTTGACCTCGCCACACATCGCGGTTATGATTCAGACCACGAACGCGTCATTGGCGATGTCGGAAAAGCTGGCGTAGCTATCGATTCGATCGAAGACATGAAACTGCTTTTTGACCAGATTCCGCTCGATGAAATGTCGGTTTCGATGACCATGAACGGCGCAGTTTTACCCATCATGGCATTTTATATAGCGAGTGCGCATGAACAAGGGGTGAGTAGCGCGCAACTGAGCGGCACCATTCAAAACGATATTTTGAAAGAATTCATGGTGCGCAATACCTACATTTATCCGCCTGCGCCTTCCATGCGCATCATTGCCGATATTTTTGCTTTTACATCGGCTCAAATGCCTAAATTCAATTCCATTTCGATTTCGGGCTACCACATGCACGAGGCAGGCGCAACAGCAGCCATCGAATTGGCCTATACCCTAGCCGATGGCTTGGAATACATCCGAACGGGGTTGAATGCCGGTTTGGCCATTGACGAATTTGCGCCGCGGCTCAGCTTTTTTTGGGCAATTGGCATGGATCACCTCACTGAAGTTGCCAAGCTCAGGGCCGGCCGTGTGCTTTGGGCCAAATTGGTGCAAGCCTTTGATCCTCAAAGTCAAAAATCATTGGCCTTGCGCACCCATTGCCAAACCTCAGGTTGGTCTTTAACAGAACAAGATCCGTTTAACAACGTCGCCCGCACCTGTTTAGAGGCGCTTTCTGCTGCCTTGGGAGGAACGCAATCTTTGCACACCAATGCTTTAGACGAAGCCATCGCGCTCCCCACCGATTTTTCTGCGCGCATTGCCCGCAACACCCAAATTTACTTGCAAAAAGAGACAGGGATCACGCAATTCATCGATCCATATGCAGGAAGCAAAGCTTTAGAAGAACGCACGCAAGAACTCATTGACGAAGCCTGGGATTTACTCAGTGAAATCGAAAACTTAGGCGGAATGGCCAAAGCCATCGAAACCGGCCTACCCAAAATGCGCATCGAAGAAGCCGCTGCCAAAAAACAAGCGCGCATAGACGCCGGCCATGAAATCATCGTTGGGGTCAACCGTTATCAGACCAACGCCGAAAGTCAGATCGAAATTAGAGAAGTCGACAACACAGAAGTAAGAAAAGCGCAAATTGAAAGACTGCAGCAAATCAAAGCCCAACGCAATGCACAAGAGGTAGCTGAGCTGTTGAACGAATTGAAACAAGCGGCCGAAGGTGAAGGAAATTTGTTGGAAATCGCTGTGCGCTGTGCGAAGGCACGTTGTACGCTCGGTGAAATCTCCGACGCACTCGAAGAAGTGTATGGCCGTTACCAAGCAAAAATCAGAAGTATCAGTGGAGTTTATGCCAAAGAAATTATGAACGATCCAGATTTTACACTTGCCAAAGAGCTCCTTGAGCAATTTATTGAACTCGAAGGTCGCCGACCGCGCATCATGATTGCCAAAATGGGACAAGACGGCCACGACCGCGGCGCCAAAGTAATTGCGAGTTCATTTGCGGATATCGGCTTTGATGTGGATATCGGCCCATTGTTTCAAACGCCACAAGAAGCAGCCAAACAAGCAATTGAAAACGATGTCCATATTGTAGGTGTATCTTCCTTGGCGGCAGGCCACAAAACATTAGTGCCAGCTGTAATTGAAGCGCTGAAAGACCAAGGCAGAACCGATATCATGGTGGTAGCTGGCGGGGTCATTCCGCAACAAGATTACGACTACCTTTTTAAGGCTGGCGTTTTCGGAATTTATGGTCCTGGCACAAAGATTGCATTGGCCGCCCAAGAAATCTTGCACCTTTTGATCAAGAGCCATCAATAAATTTTATTAATTTCGACATTAAATGAACATTACAAGAAATCCTATCCACATGAAAATACTACTTTTCTTCTGCTTCTCTTTGGTCTTGTTGGCAAATAGCTATGCTCAAAAACCAACACTTCAATTAAAAGAATCCAAAAGAGTCATTACCCTAGACGACGAAAAAGGAGGGAATTCATCAGTAGAAATGCGCAGTGTGTTTACACCAGCCGGCACAAAAAAAGTAAGCACAGAATGGGTCATTTCTGGCACCAAAGACAAAGACTGGAACTTTGTAAAAGGCGATGAAAAAAGCGATATCATTGAAGTCAATTTCAAAAGAGTAGGTAATTATTCCGTTTCTTTGAACGTTACCTACGCAGTTAAAAAGACACTCAAAAATGGAGAAATCGAAGAAGAAGAATTCGATATTTCTGTAGACAACGACAACTTTATTACTGTAACTAATAACCTAGACGAACTCACGCAACTACATGCCGATTCTAACTTTATCAAATTAGTGAAACGTTCAGGCGATTACACCGTCAAGGAAAAATACGCCAACGACCCTACCCCATACATCTTTTTAGCAAAAGGACTTTTTGGTGTCTATCGCAAAGACCTCAAAGACCCCATGATTCAAGATCCGTTCGAAGAAGCCATTACAGCTTGTGCAACTGCCATCGAACGCGATGAAAATGGCGTCTTTAAAATGCCTATTCACAAAATGTGGTTGAACAGCTTTCAGCTCGAATTACTCAATAACGGAGTACGTTACATCCTAGACGAAGCCGATGGCTATCCAACGATGTACAGTAACGACAACAAAGAAAAAGCAGCCGAAACACTTTCCGGCATGCTAGACGCATGTGAGTCATACAGCTCTATTACGCGCAACCCAATGGGTATCAAATTTATTGAGGCGGCGATCCGTTACAACAACCGCGACGCCAAAACTGCGAACCTCATTTGGAAAACCGAAATTGCTAATCTGATGGCCCTCACCGACAAAGATTTCGAAAACTGGACCCAAGCAGATAAAGACGCCTTGCGCATTGGCCTCATTTTGAGTTCACAAGCGCTCATGAAAAGAGACGCAAGTACAGTGAACGCACGTCCAATTTGCAAGAAAGCCGAAAAATGGTTCGAGTACGACAAAGACTGGATCGCATTTTATGAAAAGAAGAACAATAGTTTTTCTGAACAATAAGCGCTATGAAACGCATTCCAGCTTGGTTAAAAAATAAATACGTACTCACGAGTATTGTATTTGGTATCTATTTTCTTTTTCTAGACGACTGGGACATCTTTACGCTCGTTCGCCAAAAAAGGAAACTCAATCAGGTTGAACAACAAGACGTCCAAATGAGTGAGCAACTCAAGCAAACAAAGCAAACGCTATACCGCTTGCACCACCTCAATGAACTCGAAGCCTATGCGCGTTCAGAAAAGTTCTTCAAACGAGACGACGAAGAAATATTTGTCGTGACTAAAAAATAATGAGTTTGCTATTTAGGTGGGCTTGACAACTGCACGCCAGCGTAATAAAAGCGCAGTATTTGGTCATAGGTATAGCCTTTCTTCGCCATTTGCATTGCCCCTTCTTGACAAAGTCCTACACCATGTCCGAATCCTTTACCGTATAGAACGACTTGCTGATCCACTACAACTGCGTCAAAAAAGGTAGACTTTAGTTTGAATTGATCGCGCAAATCTCTTAACGGAATCCCATAGACCGGATGCAGATAAAAGGCGCTACGCACGGGCTGTCGAAATTCTTGCATAAGTGCCACACTCATCGAATCGGACAAGGGGAAATTATAGTTTTTTTCAAGAAAGGAATTCCAGGTCTGCAGCGGAATGCTCTTGACCCAAGTAGCTTGTTGGGTATGTACACAAAACGTATCTCTAAACGATGCAAGGCCGCCAATGGGCTCGTTCCAAACGTCTTGAGGCTCGCAGGTTTGACCACCACAATTGGCATGAAAAAAAGTAGGGAAATACTGCCCTTTAGCATCGAGTAAAACAACTGATTTGGTCTGAAAAACAGCGGTGTCAATAAGTGCTGAGCCAGTTCGCTTGTGCAAATAGGACTGGCAATGTACGCGTTCACACAACTCATATCCGTCTTTTTGGTGACGCTTTAAATTATTGAGCGCATAGGTTCTGGAAATGACCGCTTGTGCTTGGTAGTAAGCTTTTTGATGACCCGGACCCCCTTCACAAGACACCACTCCTTCTAAATAAGTTTCAAGTTCGATGAGATTGACCAACTGTAGATTGGCTTTGTTGACACGCACTTCAAAATCACCTTCATAGGAACGTGTTTTAGTTGACAACGCTGGTACCGACCAACTGCAAAAATCTTCATGGGCCAACTGCAGCAACTCAAACTGACTGGCCTGAAAACGATAAGTTCCTCCTTGATAATATTGGATCATGGTGCCATTCACTTTGAATTTTCCTTGGGACAGCGCATTGAGCTTAGAAGAATGAATTGTTCCGTCTGGCAGGATGGCATATAATAAATAGGAACCACTACCTACAGAAAACTGAAACTCTTTGACGCTAGATGCTGTGTACAAGCCAACCCTCAATTTTTGAGCGCTTGCAGTGAAGCAAAAAAGGAAGCTGAAAACGACAAAGAATATTTTCACGACGGCAAATAGGTATTCATGGAATTGGCAACACGCTCACTCACTCCCGACTCTTGTAAAAGTGCTTGTAAATCGGCGTATTTGGTCAATTGGGCTTGCCTTTGAGGCTTGCCCGGCAATAATTTTTGCAGTTCAGTATGCATGTTTGCAACCGTGCAGTCTTCTTGGATGAGTTCACTAACCGCATTTTGCTGTAAAATCAGGTTGACCAAAGAAATGTATTGGATCTTGACAAGTTTTTTTGCCAACCAAATTGAAATTGCAGATCCTTTATAACAAACAACCTGAGGAACATGAAAAAGCGCAGTTTCTAAGGTTGCAGTTCCGGAGGTCACCAAAGCGAGGTCTGCTATTGATAAGAGGTCATAGGTATGCCCCGTACTCAAATGAACGTCATAACCTTTGCAATAGGTTTGATAGACATCTAATGAAATTGTCGCTGCACAAGCTACCGCAATTTGATGGCTTTCTTGAAACTGCGCGGCTGCGGCTAACATGAGTGGGAGCTTTTTTTTCAATTCTTGAGGACGCGAACCAGGCAACAACGCGAGTACAGGCTTGCTGAAGGTGGAGGTCGTGTTGTGTGTGGCTTGATAACGTTCGATCTCATCCTTGAGCGGATGACCAAAATAGGCGACGTCTATCCCGAAACGATCATAGAACTCGGGTTCAAAAGGTAAAATGCAATAAAGTTTGGTGACGTATTTTTGAATGGTATAGACCCGATTTTGTTTCCAGGCCCATACCGTTGGTGAAATGTAATATAGCACCTTGATGCCGTGCTCATGGGCCCACTTTGCCATTCTTAAATTGAAACCTGGGTAGTCTACCAAAACCAATACATCGGGCTTTTGGGAAAGTAAAGATTGTTTGAGTTGTTTGAACTGCGAATTTATTGTTCGGATGTTGAGCAGGACTTCGAGGAACCCCATGAAACTCATGGCGCTGATGTGTTGCTCAATGGTCACTCCTTGCTCGGCTAAGCGATCGCCGCCCCATCCTTTGAATTGAAGTTGCGGGTTGGTTTTTTTCCAGGCGGCTACTAAGTTTGCTGCATGGAGGTCGCCGGATGCTTCACCACAAACAATATAAACAAGCTGATTTTGTTCCAACTGACCCAATTAAAATAAGCGCTCTAGGTTGACGTAAATCATGTAGGGCGCATAAAGCAACATGCCAAATATGATGCCACGGGTATGGAAATAGCGCTCCCGATTCAAAAAGAAATAAAACCATGCGAGGTTACCAAACAGTCCGAGCGAAAGATAACGACTCATGAACTCTTGAAAATGGAGCGTTTGGTACCATAAATAAGAAAAGCTTTGTCCGTATGACTGCGAGAGGATAAAGACGATGATTGGCAATAATACGAGTGGAGAAAGTACTCCGATTGCCAAACCGATAAAAAACGAGGAGTTGATATTATCTTTTATTGTTCCCATGATTGAAAATGATTGAGGTGCGCATAGGCTGTGAGGTCAAAATGTGTGGGGACAACGCTCACGTAGCCAGCCTTGAGGGCATGAAGGTCGGTGTCAGGGCGTTGGTCGAGGTCGGCGAATTCGCCAGTGAGCCAGAAGTAGTCTCGGCCGTATTGATCTTGGCGTTTCTCAAAGCGGTCTGACCAATAAGCGTGCGCTTGTTTGCAAAATTTGAGGCCTTTGATATCGGAAAGCGGCAATTTTGGAATATTTACATTGAGACAAATACCCGCTTGAAAACCTTTTTCAAAAAATTGGCGAAGCAAGACCTCGATGTAATGTTGGCTTGCGCTGAAATCGGCATCTGGCGCGTAATCGGCTAAGGAAAAACCGAAAGAAGGAATGCCTTCCATGGCGCCTTCAATGGCTGCTGACATGGTGCCGGAGTAAAGGACATTTGTGGAGGAGTTTTCTCCGTGATTGATCCCCGATAGAAGGAGATCAGGTTTGGCGCCGAGCAATTCGAAAATGCCGAGCTTGACGCAATCGACGGGCGTGCCGCTGCAAGCATAGGCTTCTGTCCCCGGGTAAAGTGAACTTTTAACCAAGCGCAGTGGGTCGTGAAGGGTAATGGCGTGCCCCATGCCAGATTGTGGTTTGTCAGGGGCAAGCACATATAAATCGCCAAAAGGTCGGGCAGCTTCTATAAGGGATGCAATACCCTTTGCGCTTATGCCGTCGTCGTTGGTGATGAGAATTTGTGGTTTGCGACCTTGAATCATGGTCTAAAATTAGTCAAATATCGCCTTGAAAATGTTAAATTTGACGCAATGAGTGAGAAAATCAAATGGATTGAGCCCCAACAGCGCTACGCGTTTTGCGCGTTATCGGTCATCCCCGTAAGAGAGCAGCCTAAAGATAGCGCCGAACAAACATCACAACTCCTTTTTGGAGAACCCGTTGAAA
>CANHSA010000102.1 GCA_947463345.1 Flavobacteriales bacterium | reverse complement strand
GGAATATTGTAGCTTTTGACTCATTGTATTACAAAATTAGTTCTTAATTCCTTACCTTTGCATCCAATTTTAAGTATCGTGGGCGTAAAAATCTTTGCAGGCAGGGCTTCCGAACAACTCGCAGCCAACATCGCTAAATCATTTGGCGCTACTTTGGGCGACGTCAATGTTAGTGTTTTTTCCGACGGCGAATTCCAACCTTCTTTTGAAGAAACAGTAAGAGGTCAAGATGTTTTCCTCGTGCAGTCTACCATGCCCCCTACCGAAAACTTATTTGAACTTTTATTACTTGTCGACGCCGCTAGACGCGCTTCCGCAAGAAAAATCATTGCTGTTATTCCTTATTTTGGTTTTGCGCGTCAAGACCGCAAAGACAAACCAAGGGTAGCAATTGGCGCCAAACTTGTCGCCAACATGCTCATGGCTGCAGGCGTAGACCGCGTCATGACCATGGACCTCCACGCAGACCAAATCCAAGGCTTTTTCGAGGTTCCCGTAGACCACCTATTTGCTTCAACACTTTT
The DNA here is from genome assembly GCA_947463345.1 of Flavobacteriales bacterium. Classification (GTDB taxonomy): domain Bacteria; phylum Bacteroidota; class Bacteroidia; order Flavobacteriales_D; family Crocinitomicaceae; genus UBA952. The sequence continues at coordinate 6,951 of CANHSA010000102.1, read as the reverse complement.
TCTTAAAGAAGTTGCAAAACTCGATCAACAAAATTTAGTGGTTGCAGCTCCTGACGCCGGGGGTGCAAAACGCGCCAACTCCTACGCCAAAAATCTAAACTGCGGCTTGGCACTTTGCCACAAACACCGCAAAAAAGCAAACGAAATTGCCGAAATGACCGTCATTGGCGATGTCATGGGCAAAGACGTCGTGATCATCGACGACATGTGCGACACCGCAGGCACACTCACCACTGCAGCTGACTTACTCATTGAAAAAGGCGCCAAAAGTGTTCGTGCATTTACAACCCACGCCGTTTTAAGTGGGCCAGCATTTGAGCGTATCAACGCTTCTAAACTCACCGAACTCATCGTTACCGACACCATTCCACTTCACAAACACAGCGACAAAATTCGCGTGGTAAGTGTAGCAGACCTCTTCGCAGATGTCATTAAGCGCTTGGTCAACAACGAATCGATCAGTTCACATTTTGTAATCTCTTAATTAAATATATAACATGAAAACAGCACATTTGAGCGGTTCGCTCCGAGCGAACGTAGGGAAAAAGGATGCTACGGCTTTGCGCAATGCAGGCTTGGTTCCTTGTGTGCTTTACGGACAAGGTGAGCAAACTCACTTCGCAGTAAAGCGAACAGCAATTGACAAAATCGTTTTTTCTCCTGATGTATTTCAGGTTGCCCTCGACATCGAAGGCAAAAAAGCGGTAGGTATCATTCGCGAGTTGCAACAACACCCAACTAAAGACACCATTCAACACGTCGATTTCTACGAACTTGACGAAAACAAAGAGGTTCGTGTTAAACTTCCTGTTCGCATCACTGGTTCATCTCGTGGTGTTATGGCTGGTGGTAAACTCATGACCGTTTTCCGTCAGTTACAATGTATTGGTTTGCCTAGTGCATTGCCAGATGCTATTACCTTAGACATCACCAAACTTCGTATTGGTCAGTCTATTCGTGTAAACAGCATTCAAATTCCTGGTGTTACGTTCCTAGACCCTGCAAACGCAGTGGTTGTTTCAGTCAAAATGGCTCGTGGAGCTGTTAAAGGTGCTGACGCCGGAGACGACGAAGAAGAAGAAGAAGCATAGTCTTTTACTACAACAATTGAAAAACCGTCCATGTGGCGGTTTTTTTTTGTCACTTTTCTTCTTTAATTTCGTTCAAATTAGACATGGCCAGCCCCAGAACCCTTATTATTATTCCTACCTATAACGAACTCGAAAACATTTCTAAAATGATTTTGGCCGTTATGGAACTACAACAGGGTTATCATATATTATTTATCGACGACAACTCTCCCGACGGAACGGCTGCCCAAATAGAAGCCCTCATGGAAAAACACCCTACTGTTTTTCTAGAAAAAAGACCAGGAAAGTTAGGTTTAGGAACGGCCTATATCCATGGCTTTAAATGGGCCCTAGACCGCGACTACACCTACATTATTGAAATGGATTGCGACTTCTCGCACAACCCCGCCGACCTACCTCGACTTGTTGCCGCATGTGAAAATGGCGCTGATTGCGCTATTGGTTCTCGTTATGTGCGCGGTGGAAAGGTTAAAAATTGGCCTGTCAAGCGTATATTAATGAGCTATTTTGCAAGTGTATACGTTCGACTCATTTTATGGATCAATATCAAAGACACCACCGCAGGGTTTAAATGTTACCATCATAAAGTACTCGAGCAAATTCCTTTAGATCGCATTCCATTCAAAGGCTATGCTTTTCAAATCTGCATGAAATACGCCGCCGTCAAACTCGGCTTTAAAGTCAAAGAAATCCCGATCACCTTTGTAGATAGAGTTATTGGCGAATCCAAAATGAGTACTGGTATTTTCAAAGAAGCCTTTTTTGGCGTTTGGCAAATGCGCAAAATGAAATGGAAATGAAAACGATCATCAAAAACGGAACCATCATCAACGAAGGCAAAAAAATAAATGCCGACATCCTCATATCAAACGGGACAATTGAAAAAATTGCTGCTCAAATTACAGTCAATGAAGCCGTTCAGGAGATTGACGCAAGTGGTTTACTAATCCTTCCCGGCTGTATTGACGACCAAGTTCATTTCCGCGAGCCTGGCCTCACCCACAAAGGCAATATATATACTGAGTCTAGGGCTGCTGTAGCTGGAGGCATCACGAGCTTCATGGAAATGCCAAATACAGTTCCAAATGCGCTTACCCAAGAATTACTCGAAGACAAATATCAAATTGCAGCTCAAAACGCGATCGCAAACTATTCTTTTTTCATGGGGGCTTCCAATGACAACCTCGAAGAAGTTCTTCAAACAGACACCACAAAAATTTGCGGTGTAAAGGTGTTCATGGGCTCGTCGACAGGAAACATGTTAGTCGACAAAGAAAGTGTCTTAGAGGGGCTTTTTTCGCGCGTGGGGGCGCTCATAGCTACCCACTGCGAAGACGAACACACCGTTAGGGCAAATCTCGCTGCTTTTCAAGAAAAGTATGCCGATCAAATCCCGGTAAGTGCGCATCCACTCATCCGCAGCGAAGAAGCATGCTATCTATCTTCTTCTAAAGCCGTAGCGCTTGCTCAAAAGTATGACGCGCGTTTACATGTGCTTCATATATCTACAGCCAAAGAAACTCAACTGTTCGACAACTCTATTCCTCTCGAACAAAAAAAGATAACCTCTGAGGCATGTATACACCACTTGTGGTTCTCAGATGCAGACTACCTCACCAAAGGCAACCTCATCAAATGGAACCCAGCAGTAAAAACGGCTGAAGACAGAGACGGTATCTGGGAGGCCTTGCTAGACAACCGCATCGATGTAGTCGCAACAGATCACGCGCCGCACACAAGCGAAGAGAAAGCACAAGCTTACAGTTCTGCACCTTCTGGTGGGCCACTTGTGCAGCACGCCTTGTTAGCAATGTTAGATAAAGTTAAAGAGGGAAAAATTACCCTGGAACGGGTCGTTGAAAAAATGGCACATGCACCAGCTACTTTATTTCGCATTAAAGAGCGCGGCTATATAAGAGAGGGCTACGCAGCCGATTTAGTACTTGTAGCACCAACACCTGGTGCAGCTGTTGACAAAAACAACCTGCTTTACAAATGTGGTTGGTCACCTTTTGAAGGACACCAGTTTTCACATCATATTCACAGCACTTATGTCAACGGCAATTGTGTGTATGCAAATAACCAAGTTATTGAAAGTGGCTTAGGTAAACGCCTTATGTTTGTTCCCCGATGAAAAAGCTTTCGCTTTTCTTTTTGCTCCTATTTCTGTATGCTTGTTCCCAAAACAAGTTGCCATCTGGTATTTTACCACTAGATAAGATGAGCCATTTAGTCGAAGAAATTACCATCATCGAAACCTATTACCAAAGCAAGTTTGGCGTGCCGAGTCAGTACAAGAAAGCTTTAGATGCATCGGTCAACAAAACACTTCAAAAAGTTGGTTGTACCCGTGCTGCATTTGAAAAAAGCCTGCGCTACTATGCCGCTCATCCAGAACACCAAAAATCACTCAACGAAGCGCTACTCACCAGTATGAGCCGCAAGGTTAATTAACCTAAATAAAAAAATTGGTTGAAATCTAAAAACTGTGGTGAACCGAGTTTACTTGATCTCCTAAAAAGGATTTTGCACGCTCGTTAAAGACCGCCGTTGCTTCAGAGGTAAAATACGCAACCGAACCATTTTTAGATAAACGTGCTTCCATTTCCGGATGTGCAAACAAATAACTTTCTAGTTTTTCTGCAACAATTGGGCCTTGGGGCACCACTTGAATAGTTGGTCCAACCAACATTTCTATTTGCTGTTGCAAAACTGGATAGTGCGTACAAGCCAATAAGAGGGTGTCTATTTCCGAGCTCTGCGCTAAAATCGCCTGGACATCTTCGTAAATAAATTGCTGGCCAGCCGGATGCTCGTGTTGTTGGTTCTCAATAAGTGGAACCCACATGGGGCAAGCATGCTGATGCACAACCGTGTCAGGAGCAAATTTGGACAACTCTATTGGAAAAGATTGAGAGGTGATGGTACCTGTGGTGCCCAAAACGCCAACATGGCCCGTTTTAGTGCGTTCTCCGAGCACTTCTGTGCTTGGCCGAATAACACCAAGAACACGGTTGTTTGGTGCAATTAGAGGCAGGTCTTTTTGTTGAATTGTCCGGAGTGCTTTTGCAGAAGCCGTGTTGCATGCTAAAATGACCAACGGACAGCCTTGCTTAAATAGAAACCTCACCGCCTCGAGCGTAAATTCATAAACCACATCGAATGAACGATTGCCATAGGGAGCTCTTGCGTTATCGCCAAAATAAATGAAGTCATGATGGGGCAATTTCTTGCGCAGCTCAGCTAAAACGGTCAAACCACCGTAGCCTGAGTCAAAAACGCCTATTGGACCTTGCTTTTCCACGCTTCAAAACTAACGAAAAAAGGGCAACCAATGGCTGCCCTTTATATTTCAGAAAGTACTGTTTTATTTTTTCGCTGCAGCGTCGAGTAAAAGTAGCTCAACGATGACCTCGCTTGTGATGTCAATACCACCTTTTGAGTACATGGTAGCCGAAACATCCAATACATAATTCAACTTCTTGCGCTCTGCAACAATATCAATTGATTTTTGTACGCGATCTAAAATTGGCTTGTTCAATTCTTCGCTCACAATTTGAAGGCCTTCTTCTAAAGATGCTTGGGTGGCTTCTAACATTTGTTGTTTTTGCATCAAACGACCTTCAATGATTTGACGTTCAGCTGGAGACTTGCTCGCTTGGTTGGTCATGTAATCTTGATAAGCTTTTTGAAAATCAGCGTCCATGATACGGAGTTCGTCCATACCGGCAGTTTTCATGGAGTCAATTTTTCTGATAGCATCTTTGCGCGAAGGTAAAGTATCTAAAAGTTTTTGAGAGTCTACATGGCCAATTTTGGTCTGAGCAAAAGTGCTGAATCCGATGACAACAAAAAGCCCGAGTATTACATTTTTCATTTTATATATTTATTTAGTTATTCCCATTTCTTCGAGTACCTCATCAGAGATGTCGAATTCTTTTTCTGCATATAGCAAGTTGCTTTGGTTTGCTTTATCAAACACAAAGGCGTAACCTTCTCTTTTTGCCACTTTTTTCATGGCGGTAAAGACGCGGTCTTGTATTGGTTTAATGAGTTCTTGACGCTTTTGGAAGTAATCTCCGTTTGACCCAAAATGTTGAGTTTGGAGGTCAATTGCTTCTTTTTCAAGTTTCTCAATTTCAACTTTTCTCTTTTCTCTTTCCTCTTTTGGAAGGAGTACCTCTTCGCGGTCAAAGTTGCTTTTTAAGTCTTTGATCGTCGCGTAGCGGTCTTCGATTTCTTTGGTCCAACGCTCAGCCATTTTGTCTAGGCGTTCTTTTGCTTCTGTGTATTCTGGTACATTTTCAAGGATGTAGTCAGAGTCGATAAAAGCGTAGGTCTGAGCACTGACAAATCGCATGCCAAAAACCAAAATAAGTAGCGCGAGGTATTTCATGTGTTTCATTTGCGTGCTTAGAACGACGAAGTTACCAATTTATTGTCAATGCTACAATTCTCCGAGGTTCATGCCTATGGTGAAGGTTAGTTTCGGATAATAACCTTTAGTGCTAATGTCGAGGTCTGAACCTTTGCCAAAACCACTGGCCCATGAATCCATTTGATCAAAACCAAGCCCGTAATCCAAACCTAACATACCAAACATCGGTAAAAACACCCGTATACCTACACCAGCAGTGCGTTTCACATTAAACGGATTGAATTTGTCAAAGCTCGGATAGGTATTGCCCGCCTCTAAGAAAGAAAGGGCATAGAATGTAGCTTGTGGATTAAGGGAGATTGGGTAACGCAATTCAAGCGTATATTTGGCAACAATTGGATCGCCTCCAGCGGAAGAAATGGTTTGGTCTTCATAACCGCGCAACGCAATGATTTCGCGACCACCAATTTGATTCGCTCCCATTCCGGTTAAGCCGCTTCCTCCCATAATAAATCGGTCAAAAGGAGAAATGCCCTTCGCTTTGTTGTAAGCGCCCATATAGCCAAAGCCAAACCTAGACATGAGAACTAACTTCTTGTCTGAACTCAATGGTGTATACCACTCACCCGTAAACTTCAATTTGAAATATTCTAGGTATTTGTAGCGGTCTTGTTGCGACATGTTTGAATAGTCTTTTTCTGGACCAAACATCGAATATGGCGCGGTTGCTTTAGCAGAAAACGTAAAATTAGAGCCGTTTTGCGGGTAAATTGGCGCGCTTACCGAGCTGCGTTGTAATGTGTACTTGAGTGAGATGTCATTCGCGAAGCCATTCTGGAACAGCGGGAAGAATGAATATTTCTGAACGTCATAGTATTGGTAAGAAAGTTCGTAAGAAGCAACAAAATAATCATCTGGCCATTTTTTGCGACGTCCCATGGCTACACCCGCACCAGAAATAGAGATGCCGTTGTAGTCGGGGTTGGTACGCAACAAGCCGTTAGTTGAAATAGATGAGTTCGTTACATAAAAAGTCAGGGAGTTTGGCTTCTTGCCGCCTAGCCATGGCTCTGTGAACGAGAAATTATAACCCTGGTAAAAGCGCCCCGTGGACTGCGCGCGAATAGTCAGGCGCTGACCGTCGCCACCCGGTAATGGGCTCCAAGCATCTTTTTTGAAAAAGTTCTTGGTGGAAAAATTATTGAAAGACAAACCGAGTGTGCCAATCACACGCCCTGAAGTATTCGGGCCCGCGCCTCCATAACCACCAGAAAGTTCAATTTGATCGCTAGACTTCTCTACAACTACATATTCGATATCGACCGTTCCGTTTGCTGGATTCGGTTTTGGATTCACCTGAAAACCTTGCTCGTCAAAAAAGCCAAGCTGGGCTAATTCTCGCTGCGTACGCATGATATCGGCCTTGTTAAATAAATCGCCTGGCTTGGTGCGGATCTCGCGCAGTATGACGTGGTCGTTGGT
>CANHSA010000101.1 GCA_947463345.1 Flavobacteriales bacterium | reverse complement strand
TTTATGATTTGAAGACGAAGTTATTAAATTTATTTCAGTTGTGGTCAAATTTGAGAAAATTACCACTTATTCTATTCAAATAAGTAATTCAGTTGTAGCTCAAAAGCACTTTGTAATTGCGGCGCTTTGGCAAAACTGGAAACCGTTATGTCATAGGCTAAGGCTAATTTCAGTTGTTGAATTTGAAATTTGAACTGAAGCACCATCGCATCTTGTAAACGAGTGTAGAGACCAAAACCAACGCTTTGTACATTTGAGACGCGGCTAAATGGGCCGCCTTTGAGGTAATGTTTGTAAGCGAATCCGAGTAAAAGTTCTTGGGCAGGACTTTGGAATTGGTAAAAAAGAAGTGGCTCTAAAGCCGAGTGAACCGATGCTAAACTGAGTTCAGCTTGTGCTATAAAAGCAATGCGTGGTTGCAAACGCGCACTGGCATCTAAGAAACTAAAACCAGGTTTGTTGAGGTGGTGCGCACCAAAACCAAGCAGAACTTTACTTAATGTTTTTTCTCTGGCTACCCCTCTGCTATATGCATAAGCGAAACCTAGCCCTGCGTCTAAATAGGAAAATGCATAACGGTTCTGTAAACTGACACTAGGCAAAATATTCGCATCAAAACTCAAACCATTGTATTGCCCACCCCATTGGCCTGAAGGTTCAAATGCGCGTTGCCCAAAACCTAAATTGATGCCGGCTGAAACAAATGAATTGCGGTTAAGTGGCAAATGATAGGCTAAATGAAGGCGCAAAGCATTGTGACTCAAACTCTGCGCTGCAAGATCTCTTTGAACCTGAAGACCAAAACCAAGGTAACCCTCGTTTGGTCTTACTTTTTTAGACCTCGCGTGAACACTTAGTAATTGCGTCTGAAAAGGCGCACCTGCAGCAAGCCATTGTTGGCGATGTGCTCCTTGGATTTCAAAAGTAGCATTTGTAGCGCATAATGCAGGCGAGACAACTAAGGGTTGTAAATCGGGTTGTGATAAATGCAGGTCTTGCGCAAAACCAAAACGAACAGCACTTATGAAAAGAAGAAGTAGGTATTTCTGCATCTTAACGAATCAATTGAATAGAACCTGCCTGATCTACAAAAGTACCGTCTTGGAGCTTGACCTGTAGTTTATAGGCAAAGACGTCGGCATTGAGCGTTTTTCCTTTAAAGGAGCCGTCCCAGCATTGGGCTTGATCTGTGGTTTCAAAAACCACCTCACCCCAACGGTTGTAAATGACCAATGAACATTCGGCCACACAATTTCCATAGACGCAAATAGTTTGGTCGGCGCTAGCGCTCGCTGTTAGAGACAATATGGTAGGTACAAAAACGGTTCCGCAAAGTTCAGTGACGGTAATGAGCAAGGTGTCTTGATCTGTGCAGCCATTAGTGGCTGTACCTGTAACGATGTATTGGGTGGTGATGTCAGGAGCGGCGCTCGTGCTCGGGCAACTCGGGCAACTCAAATCTTGTGAGGGTGTCCAGTCGTAATATTGGGCTCCGGAAGCATTTAAAATGATGGTTGTTCCTTCTAAGATACTTGTAGAAGACGCCCAACTTGTGATTTCTAAGTCATCTAAACTCGGAATGACATAGGTTTCAGTTGCGCCACAGTCGTTTGCATCCGTGACAAAAATGCTGAGCGTATCGTTTGGTCCTAAACCGCTTAAGCTTGGTGTATTTCCTAAATTAGGTATCCAAGAAAGCGTGTAAGGAGGCGTTCCACCTGAAATAACGACACTAACAGACCCTGTATTATTCATGCAAGAGGAAGGAGTAATCGTTTCATTGAGTTGCGGTCCATTGCTGATCAAGACGGTGTCTGTAATACTCACCAAACAGCCATTCGCATCGGTGAGCGTTGCAGTATAACTTCCAGCACCGAGATTATTCAGCGTACCTGAAGTAGAGCTAAATGGTGACCAATCATAACTGTAAGGTGCGGTGCCTCCACTTCCCTGAACCGTCATGCTTCCTTCTGACAAACCACAAGGTGTCGGGCTTGTGACACTAGAAATGGTCAATTGGGCAGGCGCTGTTAGCGTTGCACTGAACGGTGCAGTACAATTGTTGGCGTCGGTAATGGTACAGGTGTAGGTTCCGGCGCTTAAGTTGGTTAAGGAATTGGTTGTTGAGGCCACCGGACTCCAATTATAGGTAAAAGGTGTGGTGCCATTGGCAAGCGCAATAGAGATACTGCCGTTCGTTGCGCCAAAACAACTTGGATTGGTTTGCGTTTGTACACTTGCCAAAAAGCCTGCACATGGATTTACAGAACAAGGTGCAATTTGGGAGAGCGTAAACTGATAGACCGCACCGGCGTTGTCTGTCACTTGCAATTGGGTTTGGCCTGCTGGCGCCGCAACGCTTGCGCCACTTCCAAAATTGACATAACCAGCCGGAGTACTGCAGCTTGTGGCCGGAAAGAGTCCATTTAAACACTGACCAAAAAACCACGTGTAGCCACAATTCTGACATTCCGTCTGATTGGTGATCGGCGTGCTAGAAGCGGGTGTGTAGTATGCCCATGTATAAGGCCCTACCCCACCTGCTACCGAAAGCTGGCCATTGCTTTCTATACAAACTTGCAAACCTGTACAAGGGCTAACTGTAATTTGCAAGGAATCGGAACCACAAGGCAAGGTATAGACTACCGTTTGAATTCCAGCACCAGCTAAGGACGGATCAAAAATACCTTGCGCATTCACGCCTTGCCCACTCCAGACACCACCTGGCGTGGCAGCCACCAACTGAAAAGGCGCATCCGCCACACAAACATTTTGAGGCTGACAAGCCGAAGCGTCGCAGCAAGTGAGTGCAAGAGGCGCGCAGGCGCCAATAGCCATAGAACGAATGGCACCAGTGCGCGTACCTGTTGTGGAAGTTCCGGTTCCGCCACTCACCAATAGTTCACCATTGGTATTGATTTCTATATCGTATACAGCAAAACTCGTTGGGTAAAAGGCTTGTTGAATTAACAGTTCATCGTATTTCACAACGCCAGTAGTGGACCCTACATAAATATTGCCACAAGCATCTGTAGCGATGCCTGCACAACCCGTTTGGTTTCCGCCTAAAAATACACTTGCAAACTGCCCACCAGGAATGGTATTCGATTGGATCAAACTGCCATCCTGTAAACTTCGCTTTTGGATTTGATTGCCTCGGTGCATGTATAGGTGATTGGCCGTGGTGGCCAGGGCATTGATACCAGCGTTGTCGTAACGGAAGTTTTCGCATTTATAACCCCATCCTGCACCGTGCGGACCTTTATAAAAATTGCTCGAACCACTTGGGCAGCCGCCAAAATTATCGCTGAGGTAGCCAATAGTGTCGTGGGTCATAAAATAGTACTTTCCGTTAGGCGCGGAGGTAATTGCCCTCACCTCTTCTAGATTGGGAGGAATACTGGTTGTTGGTCCGTTGGAAATAAACTGTTGGTTGGAGATATTCAAGGTGGTGGTATTGACATTATACACAACTGCATCGAGTTGCAATAAGGCCCCACCGGTTCCGCCGATCACCAAACCTGTTTCATCGCAATTGAAGGCGATGGTCCAAAACTCAGCGCTTGACAAAATACCCCCCGGATTCGGGTTATTGACCAACAAAGCTCCGGCTGGACTGATTTTTTGAATTTGCGCTACGGAGCCAGCAGTAACATACGAATTACCAATGTTGTCGACTGCAAAAGTACCCAGCCATACGTTTGACGTATCGTAAGGCGTGTTGTAGGTCCAGAGTAAGGCACCGGACGAATTATATTTCAAAATTTGCATCGGCATGATGCCGCCTAAAGCATAAGCGTTGCCCGAGCCATCGCGTTCGCATTCCCAAACAACGTCCCAGTTGGTCGCAAAATTGGGGCTTTGGGTCCAGGGATCAATGATCAAGTCTGCCTGAATATCGTAAGAGCCCATTTGAAAACCAACGGTTTGACCAACGAGTTTGAAAGCGGAAGCAACCACCTGATTGGTATCCTTTTGAAAAGAATAGGGAGCATGATCAAGTACAGGACCGAAACAAGTTGGGATTTCAAGTTCCATATTTGCATTGAGTGCAACTGACCTGTCGTATTTCATTTGAATTTGGTTGGGGTCGGCACCCGGATGCACAACAAACGCATATTTAAGGCCATCTTGCGGATGCACGGTATACTGCAAATCGATGTTCGGATAGATATTTTCATAAATCAAGCGCGCATAGCCCTTACAGGAACTAGCTTCAGGATATGAAAAATAAGCCGACAGTTCGCCTTTTGCGTACAGTTTAGACTGCGGATTACAAGCATCAAATTGAATTTGAAAAGCATCGGACTTAAAAGCAAACTTACCGACGACCTGTTCCTTTTCTTTGTAAAGCGGAACTTGTGTGGCGTAGAGCGCACGCAGGCTATCGCGCTCGGATTTGGCCGTTTGTCGGGCTTCTAAGAAATAATACCTGACACCTTTCTGGCCAAAAAAAACGCGCGTGGAGCCGAAGTCTATGGCGTAAGCTATTTTACCAATTTCAGGCGTCTGAAAAGCATCGAACTGTCCTTTATTCACTATAAAAACACGCGCTTTTTGGTAGGGATGTTCCCAGTTGTTTTGAAAGCCTTGGGCGCCAACATAAGTGGCAAACCTCGTGATAAAAACAAGTAAGAAAAAAATTTGAAGTAGTTTCATTCCATCAATAGTTATCCTAAACTAGGAAAAATATCTGAAAATGAAAACGTTATTGCTTCACTATTCTCAAAAATTGGGTGCGCTTGTTCATCTTGCAAACCAATTGGTATGTTCCGTTAGCCAAATGACGCAAATCAACTTCTTGGGCAGCAGCAAATTGAATAATAAGTCGCCCTTGCAAATCAAATACATCTAATTTCTCAACCTCTTGACTGAGTTGAAACAAGCCATTACTCGGATTGGGATAAACTTCAAGCGACTGTTCTGTGGTAGGATTCAAACCTAAGACATCGACAAAAATACTATCTTGAATCGAGCAACCATTGGCGTCGGTAACTACAACAGTATACCAGCCACCGTCGAGGTAGACCGCCATGCTATCGGTTTGAGCTGCTGCTCCCGACCAAGCATATTGATATGGTGCGGTTCCGCCACTGACGGTAGCCACGGCAGTGCCGTCTAAGGCACCTGGCCCTGAAGCCATTGTTGCACTCATGGCAAGTGTTAATAGATTTGGTTCATTGATGGACACCGTCTGATTTTGCGCGGCGCAACCCAAAGAATCGCTTACCATCAGGCTAAAAATTCCTGTAGACAAATTGTTAAAAATACCAGAAGTATTCACAAGTGATCCTACTTGATAAGTATAACCGCCGTTACCGCCGGTAGCACTTGCATTAATTTGTCCATCCGAAAGCCCACTGCATGATACCGATTGAACAAGGTAATTCGAAACAAGTAAATCTGGTTCAGTAATGACATAGGCAAGTGCAGAAGAACAAGGACGCGCATCGGTGACTGTAACGTTATAAGTACCCGGGCTCAGGTTGTTATTGAAGGACTGGTTAGCACCGTTGCTCCAATCAAAAGTATGCGGAGCCAATGCCGCGCTTACATCTAAATCAATACTACCATTGGCTGCGCCATTGCAAGTCACCATGGTGAGCACAGCACTATTTACCACAGGTGCAGCATAAGGCACAAATACGGAGTCTACTACAACACAACCATTGGTGTGGGTAATCGTAACTGTGGCCCAACCTTCTGAAACCGAAAGATTGGTTTTTCCATTTATTCCGTTTTCCCATAAGAATTGACAAGTATTGAACATACACGGGCAACCAGAGCTGTTCACCACCGCTTGGCCGTTGCTGCCTCCTGGGCAAGTTGGCGGCACTACCCCACCAAACGTAATGACAAATGGATCGACAAGCGTAGTGGTGTAAATTTCAAAACAACCTGTGTTATCGGTCACTTGTAAAGAATAGGTTCCGGCTGGCACACTGCTCAATTGAGGCGCGGTGCTTCCGTTCGACCACAAATAAGTATAAGGTGCCGTTCCCAATGTAGCACTTGGGCTAATGAGGCCCGATGCACTGCCGTTGCACCATGGTTGGACAACTGAAACATTTGACAAAATGCTACCGGGGCCGCAATTATTGGTTTGATTGAAATATACACCATTGTTTTGCGTACTGAGGTAAGAGGCCCAAGCCAAACCTGCATTCGGGAAACCTGAAGAAAGCTCCACTCGGTTCAAATACACGCCCTTCCAACCCATCGGATTGAGGCTGTCTTTTTTAACGAGATAAACCAAATCGAGTAAATTGTCGTTATCTAAATTAGTAAACAAGGGTGTTGAGCCAATATTGACGCCCGCTTGATGCGCTACGAGTGGTTGAATGGTATGAGCTACAAAATCAAAAACTTCCAAACGGTGTTTCCAAGTACCACCTTGCATATAGTTGACCGATAAAATTCCTTCATCGCGGCCATCGTTATTAAGGTCAACAGCATTACCAGAGGCAAATTGCAAGGAACCAATGCTATCTTTCAAAACCTCCTGACCTGTGGCGCCATCTAGTAAAACTTGGTAGTAATCTGTATACGAAGAGCTTGAGCCTTTCGCTAGCGAAAGAAAAACATCAGGAACTGCAGAACCCGTAAAATTGCCAATCACTGGCTCTGCGCTTGATTCGGTATTTGGTAGTTCGTAGGTCCACATGGTGCTCCAATTAGCTCCTTTGATTTTAGCAACCTTTCCGCCGTAAGACTGAATAATGATGTCGTATTGTCCGGAAGGATTTTTAAGCAATGAAGCCGGCGCCACAAAACCTAATTGTGGGTCAGTCATTAAAGGAATCGAAGGTGCTAGCGAGTTGTTGAGCAATGCCACGAGCGGGCAAGCCCAGAAACTGCCACCGAGCGTTTCGCCACCCGTACCGAACAACACCCACTGCAAACCATTACCTTGAATGTCGGCCACCAAAGCCGAACAATAGGTCTCGGCGCTGTCTGGCACAACCGCCTTTGCCAACAATTGCCCATTCATGCTATTGACTACCATGAGGTGCCCCGGCGGGCGCGTGGTGTCCCAAACTGGTGCAGCGTGGTCACCGCCATTGGCCACCAAAATATCTTGAATGCCGTCGCCACTGACATCGGCAATAAATTGCGGATTGTAAAAATTATACAAACCGCTGTCTGCAGGGTTGGTATTGTAAGGAAAGTAATCCCAGAGCAAAGCGCCGTTCGAACCATTAATGGCGAGCAATTGCGCCTGACGCCCCACCATAAAAACGTCCTTAACGCCATCATTGGTGATATCCATAAAAACCGCGCTCCCAAAAACCTCATTGCGCGCAGCGCGCTTCCAAAGCAAGTTGCCATTGGCGCCGTTATACGCCATAATGCCATTGTTGCTAAACACCCCATCTGTACCTCCTCCATAAACGATATCCTTGATGCCATCGTTGTTGAGGTCACAAGCACGCGGCGACGAAAGCGTAGGGATAGAATCGGTAAAGGACTGCCAATTTTGCCCCAACACAAGGGTTGTTGCCGACAAGACCAATAAGAGTAGTATTGATTTGAACATGGTTTTCAATTTGAACAAGGTAAATTTAGACAATTATCGCTTGAAACTACTATTTTTGCAACCTCACTTTATGTGAACAATGGCTCC
>CANHSA010000100.1 GCA_947463345.1 Flavobacteriales bacterium | reverse complement strand
GTCCGAAGCGTTTGAAAGGTGTTGGGGTCTCTGAATGTGAGGCGCTCGGTTCCGTCGGACATAATTAGCTGCTTGCCATCGGTACACAAGCCCCAACCCTCGCCTGAATAACTCAATTCTTTTTTCAATTGAAAAGTTTGAGTGTCGTATACAAAACACTGCTGGTTTTTCCAAGTCAGCTGATAAATTTGATCGTTGAGAACAGCGATACCTTCTCCAAATTTGCTCGCATCTAGTTTTTGTTGAAAAGTAGTGCTGCCTTTTTGAAGGGCTTCGCCTGTGTTCATATTGATTTTGGCAACCATTGAACTTCCGTCCTGATTGGGGTCGCCGGTAGATTCATAAAGTTCTCCGTTCCAAAAAGTGAGGCCTTGGGTGTAGTTTTTGGAGTTGTGCTCGTAAGAAGCACCCAATTTCAAGGACCATCTTTCGGGCTTGATATCAGATAAAATGCGCAGATTTCGCTGCTCTGTGTAAGTATTGCCGTTGGCATCAGTTACTTGTAGGTCGAGCAGAAAAGCGCCTGTTTTGAAATCCTTGGTATCGAGGAAATAAAGCTCTTTTTTCTTTGGTTTTTTGACCTCAAGCACTACAGAATCGGCAATTTTTAAAATCAGGTTACTGCAATTTGCCGAAATTTGAAGCGGGACTGGAATGGTTTTGCCGTAGGTAGTAGCTAAGTTTTCTTTGAAACCAAAAGTGGCAGCTTGGCTAGTTTCGTCCGCAGAGGAACTAATAAATGGTGCTAAAAAGCCCGCTAGAAGGCCCAGTACCAAAACCCAAATAATTATTTTTTTCATTTGTTGAGCATCAAGGTTTGAATAGATTTTGCATCGATAGAGCCATGGCTTTCTGCGTAGATTACTTTGCTTTTGTCGATGACGATACATTGTGGCGATTCATGCCAAACTTGTGTTTCAGAAGCGATCAGATTAGAGAGCTCGCGGTATGCGATTAAGTCTAGAAACCAGCAGGTGATGTCGGCTTTTTGAAAGAGGTTGCTGGCTTCAAAACGGCTCAGGATCATTGAAGAAATGGAACAACGCGTGCTGTGTTTGAAAATCAATTGCGGGCTAACTTGCGACGCCGCTAGGATTTCTTGCCACTGGGCTTCTGACTGAAACGCTAACCAACTCATGCCATACCTGGTTTAAATTGACGCAAAAAACGCGCGTCGTTCTCTGAATATAAGCGCAGATCGGTGACGCGGTATTTGAGCTGAGCAATGCGTTCTACACCCATTCCAAAGGCAAAACCAGAAAAGGTTTTAGAATCGATACCGCACGCTTCTAAAACGTTAGGATCTACCATTCCGCAACCCATGATTTCTAGCCAACCTGTGTATTTGCATACGTTGCAGCCTTTCGCTGCACAAAGCGAACAAGAGACATCGACCTCGGCACTTGGTTCGGTAAATGGAAAATAGGAAGGACGCATTCGGATTTGGGTTTGCGGGCCAAACAGCGCTTGGGCAAAATAAAGTAAAGTTTGTTTGAGGTCGGCAAAGGAGACATCTTTATCGATGTAAAGCCCTTCTACCTGATGAAAAAAGCAATGGGCACGCGCAGAGATAGCTTCGTTTCTGTAAACGCGGCCAGGAGAAATGGTTCTAATTGGTGGCGCTTGGTTTTCCATGACGCGCACCTGCACGCTGCTCGTGTGCGTGCGCAGGGCAATTTCTTCTTCGCCTTTTTGAATAAAAAAGGTGTCTTGCATGTCGCGGGCTGGGTGCTCTGGCGGGAAATTCAAAGCGCTAAAATTATGCCAGTCGTCTTCGATCTCTGGACCTTCTGAAACCACAAAGCCTACGCGATTGAAAATTTCGATGATTTCGCGACGGATCAAGGAAAGCGGGTGGTGTGCCCCTACTTGAGGGTCGCCAGCAGGCCGGGTGAGGTCTTCTTCAGGGCCAACACTTTGTGTTTGAGTAAGCGCCGCTTTTGCCTCGTGGTAAAGTTGTTCGGCGCGCTCCTTTAAGGCATTGACCTGTTGGCCATAGGCGCGCTTTTGATCGTTAGGTATGTCTTTGATGGCGGCATACAAATCTTTGAGCACGTTTTTAGAGCCTAAAAAGCGGATCCGAAATTGTTCAAGCGTTTGTTCGTCCGGAAGCTGGACACTACTTAATTCGAGCGATAAATCTTCAATATTCATTTTTAAGCGGTTCTGTTGTAACCTTTTGACCCTTCTAGTTGTTTAACAACCAAAAATCATGGCATTCATGCAAATGTACGAGAAAAAAAAGCTGCATCATATCGGCATCATCGCATTTCTATCGATGATTTTAATGGTGTTTTTTTTAGTTTCGTGTAAAGAAACCCCACCCACAACTTTAGAAGTTACGGTTGTCAATACCAACGGCGATGTCATTTCAGAGGCAAAGGTTTGGTTGGTAGCAGAGCCTACAGACACCGCTCACAACGCTATAGCCGTGCAAGACAGCACTGTTACTGACGCTGCGGGCAAGGCAAAATTTGACCTCAGTTCGTTTTACAAACCGGGCCAAATTGGCGTCATGCAAATCAAGGTAAAAGGCTTCTATTTTGGGCTCACCGGCGAGGCACTTGCAGAAATTACGGAGCAAGAACGCAATCAAGTCTTACTTCAATTACAATAAACGCTTTGCTATGAAGTTTTAAAATTCAAAAATTAAAATGTAAATTTGAAACATTCAAAACCTATGAAAACTATCCTAACCAGCTTTTTCGCACTTTCGCTGCTCCTTATTTTGGGCGGTTGTGAGCCCAAAGACCCTGCTATTATTAAGGTTTTTGTGCGTTCTTCTTCTAATCAGCTCATCGACGGCGCTAAAGTCATTATTATCGGAGACCAACAATCTACGCCAGCCACTTTAGCCTACGTAGATACCACTTTTACCAATTCTTCCGGTTTTACTTCCTTTGACATGGACCCATACTTCTCTGTTGCAGGCGAAGCCAACAAAACCGGCTACTTTGACATCATCGTCAAGTACAACAACAAAACAGCTTATGGTTATACCCGTGCTAAGGTTCATACCACAGCTGTTGAAACCATTTACCTTCCCAACTAAACACCATGAAAAAGATCCTTCTTATCGCATTGGCCGCTACTTCACTCGTTTCGTTAAGTGCTTGCCGTAAAAAAATGGATACCGTTGCGCATATTTATGTCAAAGACGAAACCAACGCAAGTGTATCAAACGCCATGGTTGTATTGTATGGTACCAACACACAACAAACGCCTCAGCAAGTTGCTGTTTACGATACCGCTTACACGAACGTAAATGGTTTGGCAACGTTCAACTACAACGAACTCTACCAACTCGGGCAAGCAGGTGTTGCAGTATTGGACATTAAAGCCCAAAAAGGCAACAAAGTAGGCCAAGGCATCATCAAAATTGAAGCTGAAAAAGTAAACGAAGAAACCGTTTACATACAGCCTTAATTTAGGCTACGCTACTATCTTCTTGACAATTCCTTGATGAGCTCCTAAGATTTCATCGAGGTTCAGGTAACACTGCGTGCTTTCAGGAAAACTGATTTCGTATTCAGTAATAAACCCTAGTTCATAACGACACATATACTCACTGGCCTCAATGCCTGCTGTTTTTTGCAGTTTTGAAATGACTCCATTGAGCTCAGACATCTTAATGAGCAACTTAGACTCATAAGTAAGGACGTCGTCTTGCATGCGGCCAACTAACGTGACCTCCGCATCTTGATTATTAAACCAAATGTGTTGAATAGCAAATCTTTTGTTCATGGCGTTTTGTTTTGATGATACAAAGTTGCGATACATCATCGTAAACGATTTACGTTCTTCTTTTCATCCAATTTTACGGAATAAATCGCTAATTTTACAGCATGTCTGAGGATCAGCCAATGTCGTTTTTAGATCACCTAGAGGAGCTCCGCTGGCGCTTGCTTAGGGCTGCCGTAGCCGTCATTATTTTTTCGATCGGTATCTGGATCTACCAACGTGAAATCATGGAGCACGTTTTCCTCAATATGGTAGACCCAGACTTCATTACCTTTAAGTTACTCTGTCAATATTTAGGTGTTTGTGTCGAACAAATCAATGTCGACTTTCAAAGCACCACGCTCGCTGGTCAGTTTTCGTATGCCCTCATGATGAGCTTGATGGGCGGTGTCGTTTTGGCTTTTCCCTACATCTTTTATCAACTTTGGGCTTTCATCAAGCCTGGGCTCAAAGGAACTGAAAAACAAATGGCCAGAGGCATCGTGTTTTACGTGAGTCTTCTTTTCTTCTTAGGTATTTTGTTTGGATACTATGTGGTAGCGCCCCTGAGCGTTCAGTTCTTTGGTGCCTTTCAAATTACCCCGGAAATCAAAACAGACGTCACAATTGCGTCATACATGAGCACCATTCTATCCACTGTTTTTTACACCGGACTTTTCTTTTTGTTTCCAATCGTCACCTTCCTCTTGGTCAAAATCGGACTCTTTACCCCTGATTTCTTAATCAAATACCGCAAACACGCCATCGTCGTTATCCTTATCTTGGCTGCTGTCATCACTCCCCCAGATGTTATTTCACAGGTCATCGTGACCATCCCCATCTATATTTTATTCGAAGTGAGCATTTTGGTAGCAAAACGCGTCGATAGAAATAAAAAAGACTGATGCGTGCGCTGAGTTTTTTATTGTTCAATTATTGCTTTTTAGCCCTGTGGGCCCAGCAAACCAATATTACCGGAACAGTTACTGACAAAAAAGGCGATCCACTCGGTTTCGTGCAAGTTCAATTCTTGGATAGCAAAATTGGCACTAAATCCGACTCACTTGGTCAGTTCAATATAAGTACCTACTACCCTACCGATACACTCGTATTCCGACTGCTCGGTTATCAAACTGAAAGGGTTAAAATTAAAAAAGACCAGAGCCAAGTTTTGGAGGTCAAGATGCAAACCCAAGACAAAGAAATTGCTGAAATCTTCTTAAAAGCGCCGCTTGAAACACGTGGCGCGCAATTGCACAGACGCATCATTCAATATAAAGATGTGAACAACAAAGAAAAGCTCAGTGCTTATCAATACCATCTTTACAATAAAATCCAACTCGATGCTTCTAACCTAGATTCCGGACTCATCAATAATCCGCTCGTTGACAGATTATCAATTGTCAAAAATTACCTTCAAACTGACTCCAGTGAGAAATCATTATTGCCCGTCATCTTATCTGAGAGTGTTTCGGACTTCTACTATCTCAAAGATCCTAAACTGAAGAAAGAAGAAGTGGAGGCCACCCATATTACCGGGGTAGACAACATGCAGATGACGCAGTTTCTAGGCGATATGGCCCTTGAGCTCAATATTTATGACAACATCTATGATTTATTTAACAAATCATTTATTAGCCCTTTAGCGCCTTTTGCGCGCAGTTATTATCAATTTTACCTCGACGACTCTACGTTTATCGGCGCCGATTGGTGTTACAAACTGCGTTTTGTTCCGAAGAGGACAGGTGACCTCGTATTTGAAGGACACATGTGGGTGCACGACACCACCTACGCAATCAAAAGATTTGAGGCCAATATTGCGCCTGGTGCAAATCTCAATTATATCCAAGAGTTTTACTTTGAACACACTTTTGAGCAAGTACAAAAGGAAGTTTGGATGCTCACTTCTGAAAAGATGGTGCTTTCCTTTAAGATAACAGAAAAGTCCAAATTTTTAGGACTTGTTGGGCGCAAGTTTAGCCAACGCAGCAATTTTATCATCAACGAGCCCAAGCCCGAGGCATTCTATCGCGCAACAAACACAGTAGATGTGCTCAACAACGCCCAAGAACGCAGCGAACAAGAATGGGCTGCACTTAGACCTGTAACTTTAAACGAAAAAGAACTCCGCATCCAAGAAATGGTAGACTCCCTTGAGGCGCTACCTTTTTATCAAAACATGCGCAAGCTTACTTATTTTGCAACCACCGGCTATTGGCCCATAAACAAAATTGAAGTCGGATCAGTTGCCTCTTTAGTCAGTGCTAACCCCGTTGAAAATTTAAGAGTTGCCTTAGCCTTGCGCACCTCCAATGAATTCTCTAAAAGACTTGAGCTCGGGGGGCGACTTGCCTATGGCTTTGGCGATGAACGCTTCAAGTACAACTTAAAACTGCGCTACAACATTACGCCTCAAAAACGAGGCATGCTGACCGCCTATTACAATTACGACATCGAGCAAATTGGGCAAGCACCAACAGCTGCATCCATGGGCACCTCGTTTGTCACGTTTCTAAGTACAGCACCCTTCGACAAACTCACATTTGTGCAAAAAACCGGGGTGAGTCTAGAAAAAGACGTCAAAAAAGACCTCATCCTTTACGGAGCCCTTGAATGGAAAAACTACACGCCTCTTGGCTTAGCCACCTATCAACAAGTTAGCGGATTCGATACCATTCAAGTTTCTCAACTCACCGCAACCGAACTCACCACACGCATCCGCTGGACCAAAGACGAAGAATTCCTTTCCGGATCTTTCGATCGAACGGCGCTGCGTTCGCCCTACCCCATCTTGTCTTTTCAAGGAATCTTTGGCTTCAAGGATATTTTAAGAAGCAACTACCGCTATCAAAAATATGAGTTCCAATTTGAGCACAATACGCAACTAGGCGTACTCGGCAGAATGCGCTACGGTTTTACCCTGGGTTATATCAACGGAACGGCAGCCTACCCACTGTTAAAAGTACACGAAGGAAATCAGTCTTTGTGGCTACTGAACAGCACCTTTAACATGGTGAATTTTATAGAATTCATCAGTGACCGCTATGTGATTGGTTTTGCAGAAAACCGTTGGGAGGGTCTGTTTTTCGATCGTATTCCATTGCTGAAGGCAAGCAAAATTAGGCTGATCACCACCGAACGCATCATGTTAGGCAGCCTTTCCCCTAAGCACAATCAAGCCTTGTTAATTCCAGACTTCGTGAGGCCATTTAACGGAGTGCCATATGTGGAGGTTGGTATTGGCATTGAAAACATTTTCAAAGTAATCAGGATTGATTTCTTGTACCGTGCCACACACCAAATACCTGGCACGAGCCCGTTTGGGATCAAAGCCCGATACTCGTTAAATTTTTAGTAATTTCGATTTGTGAAACTCAGCACCACCGACATCTGTAAATCTTACCGCGGACGCGCCGTTGTTAATGGCGTTAGTGTAGAGGTCAATCAAGGAGAAATCGTTGGTTTGCTCGGCCCCAATGGCGCTGGAAAGACCACTTCATTTTACATGATGGTAGGTTTGGTTAAACCCGATAGCGGCAACGTCTTTTTAGACAACACCGACATCACGAAGTTTCCGATGTACAAACGCGCCCAACTTGGCCTTGGTTACCTGCCTCAAGAAGTTTCGGTATTTCGCAAACTGAGCGTGGAAGACAACATTATGGCCATTCTAGAGATGGGTCCACTCAACAAAGCAGACCGAGAAGCCAAATTAGAAACGCTTTTAGAAGAATTCAATTTAGGACATGTCCGTAAAAACCTCGGTGACCGTCTTTCCGGCGGTGAAAAACGGCGCACTGAAATTGCGCGTGCCCTGGCTACCGACCCAAAGTTTGTACTCCTGGACGAACCCTTTGCCGGAGTTGACCCCATTGCCGTAGAAGACATCCAAGCCATTATTTCGGATCTTAAAAAACGCAACATCGGC
>CANHSA010000099.1 GCA_947463345.1 Flavobacteriales bacterium | reverse complement strand
ACTGCAAAGATACTTTAAAAAATCTTTTTTTCAGTGGGTAAGTCCGAGATTAAGAAAAAACTACCCGTAACCCAAAGTAAGTCGGTAGGCTGCATTTGTTTTTTGATGTCTTCTAGCGCTTGCGGAAGGTTGTTGTAAACTGTTTGAACGCCTAATGCTTGCCATTCTTGCAGGTTTTTAGACCTTGGATTGCTGAAAATACAAGCTGCAACCACTGCATGATTTGGAAACAAGGTTAAAATTTCACTGGCATCTTTGTCTTTGGCGGCACCGTATAAAATATAAAGCTGCTCTTCGCATTCATTTTCAATAAGGGGAAGTGTCGCGGTAATTCCCGCTGGGTTGTGTGAGACATCAATGATGATTTTTGGATTGGTTTGAAAGACATCTAAACGACCAAAAAACCCCGTATTACTTCTAAGGTTTTCAAGTGCAGATAGCTGTTGTTCTGACGAAAATTCAAAACCTATGGTTTGTAGTGCAAGCAAGGCGGTGTTGAAATTGTTTTTTTGATACCCTAACAATGGGAGCTGGGATATTTCAAATTGAATGTCTTCAGAAAAGTAGATGGGGGCGTTAAGAAGATCCGCTTTTTCTTGAAATATGGTTTGAGTTGCCAGTGATTTATCTCCAATAACAACAGGCGTTTTCTGCTTGATAATTCCTGCTTTCTCCTGAGCAATTTGCGCTATGGTGTCTCCAAGGAGGTCTTGATGATCGAGGGCAATATTGGTAATAACGCTTACTTTTGGAGCCAAAATATTGGTGGCATCTAAGCGGCCGCCAAGACCTGTTTCGATCACGATGTAGTCGCAGTTTTCTGCTTGAAAATGGGCGAGGGCCAGCGCGAAGGTGAGTTCAAAAAAACTCGCATCAATTGTTGAATTCAGGTGTTGGAAATGCTGGCAAAAATCGATGACTGCGCTTTGGCTTATAGGTAGCCCATTGACGCGTATGCGCTCCGAAAAATCGTAGATATGCGGTGAGGTAAAGAGGCCAACCTTGTAACCTTGTTCCATTAGTAAGCTCGTGCAATAGGCTGCAGTGCTCCCTTTTCCGTTTGTTCCGGCGACATGAATACTCGGGATTTGATGCGCGTCAATGTCAAGAATGTCAAGCAATTGATATACGCGCTCTAAGCCAGGTTTATAGGCTGCAGCACCTAGATTTTGATAAGAAGGAAAGCGCGAAAAAAGCCAAGCAATACTTTCTTGATACGTGCTACTTTGTTCCATTGTTTAGAGGAGCAAAAAGGTGAGTACGCCGCCGATGTAGCCAGCCAAGGCCAGTAGAGAAATGCGTTTGAGGTACCAGCCAAAACCGATGTTTTCCATGCCCATAGCCACAACGCCGGCTGCAGAACCAATAATCAGAATGGAGCCGCCGGTTCCTGCGGTGTAGGCAATAAAGTGCCAAGCGTCGGCGTCCATGCCATCTTTGAACATCCCAATGCTTGCGGCAACAAGCGGAACGTTGTCAATGATTGCCGAGGCGAGGCCTAAAAAGGTAATATATACCTCTTGAGAAATACCGGCTGCCAAAACATTTTCACCGAGCTGTTCGATCATTCCGAGCTCCTCCATTCCGGCTACGGTCATGAGAATTCCTAAAAAGAAAAGGATGGAGGGCATTTCTATTTTACTGAGTGCTTTGAGCGTTGGCCCCGTATGCCCACCTTGATTTTGTTCGTCAAGTGAACTCAAATTGAGTTGTCTTTTACTTGCGATTTCTCCGATTACTGCAAAAACAGCAAGGGAAAACATCATTCCCATATAGGGAGGGAGGTGTGTAATGGTTTTAAAGATGGGTACAAAAATGATGAGTGCCAAGCCGCTGATCAATATGAAACCAGCAACTTTGCTTTTTGTGATTTCTTGTCTTTCTGGGAGTTTTGTTTTGAAGATGGAAATCTTGGTGGCAATGGCTAGTGGTATGGCTAATGTTACAACTGCTGGTAAAAAAATATGCTCAATCAGTTTCATTGAGCTCACCTTGCCCGCAATCCAGAGCATGGTGGTGGTGACATCACCAATTGGCGACCAAGCACCGCCAGCATTAGCCGCTATTATGACAAACCCGGCCATCCAAATGCGGAGTTCTTTATCCGGGACCATTTTGCGTAGAATGGAGATCAGGACAATTGTAGCGGTAAGGTTGTCAATGATGGCAGATAGGACAAAAGCAAGAACGGAAACCACTATTAAGAGTTGGTAGGCCGTTTTGACTTTGATCAAGGCTTGCACACTTTTAAAACCGTCAAAATAATCGATCATTTCTACAATGGCCATTGCACCCATTAGAAAGATGAGGATTTCGGTGGTTTTGCCAAAATGATGCAGCAAATGCTCACCTAGCACATGGGGGTCTTGTGCAAAGAAGGCTATGAGCGCCCACGATAGTGTCATCATGAGCAGCGCCGGAATGAGCTTGTCTATTTTAAGCGCATGTTCGAAGCTGATTGCGGTGTAGCCTATGATAAAGATGAGTACCAGCGTGAGCTCCATGATCGCTTATTTAGACGAGTTGCTTGAGTGCAATTTCAAATGCTGTTTTGGCAATACCTCTTGAAGTGGCGTTCAGTTGATGGGTATCGAGCAAGGCCTTGCGGATGGTTTGGCTGGCGTCTTCAAAAATAAGAGCGTCGTCGAGGGTAGGGAGGTCGGAGCTCATGAGATAGGCAAACACACGCGCCATGCCGCAGTTGGCAATGAAGTCTGGAATAAGGGCCAATGAGGCATCGGCTTTTTCGGCAATGGGGCCAAAAAAGATTTCTTGGTCGGCAAATGGTACGTTGGCACCAGATGAAATGACGCTGACGCCTGCCATTAAGAGCTGCTCGAGTTGATTTTCGGTAATCATGCGGCTGCCTGCGCAAGGAATAAAGATGTCGGCAGGAGTAGACCAAAAAGATGCATTGACGTCGTCGTAGCTCAATAAATTGGGCGCGTTGAGTTCGTTGCCATTTTTAGTGATAAAGAGTTCTAATATTTGCTCAAAACTGAAGCCTTCTGTTTGAATGAGCCCACCCACGCGGTCAATGATGCCGACAATTTTGGCGCCCTGTTGAGCGAGGTAGTAGGCTGCTGCTGAACCTACATTGCCCCAACCTTGCACCAAAACACGCTTGCCTGCTAATTCGCCTCCCCAGATGTCGTAATAGTGGGCAATAGAGGCAGCAACACCATAGCCGGTGATCATGTCTGCGACGAGGTAGTTGTTGCTGATTTTTGGACTGTAATTGTCGTTGTCTAAAACTTTAGAAACGCCGCGTTGCAATTGGCCAATGCGGTTGATTTTTTGAGAATCGTTGGGTTTGAAGTGACCGTTAAAAACACCTTCTTGTGGGTGCCAAACACCGAATTCTTCGGTCATGGGAATGACCTCATGGATTTCGTCGACGTTGAGGTCGCCACCTGTGCCATAATAGGTTTTGAGAAGTGGTGAAACCGCTGCAAACCACCTTTTGAGTACTTCTTTTTTGCGAGGGTCTTTGGGGTCAAAGTTGATACCTGATTTGGCGCCGCCGATGGCAGGCCCAGCAACCGTAAACTTGACTTCCATGGTTTTGGCCAAGGATTCTACCTCTCTTTTATCGAGGCCCACCCGCATTCTTGTTCCGCCGCCTGCGGCTCCTCCTCTTAAAGAGTTGATGACTACCCAACCTTCTGCGTCAGTTTGGGAATCTTTCCATTCAAAAACGATTTCGGGTCTTTTATTTTCAAATTTGGAGAGGAGTTCTTTCATGTGGAATGTCAATTTTGTTAGCGGTACAAAAATACCAATTTTGGGCGGGTTTAGCCCTATTTTTTAACCAAGACTTCCCTGAAAATCATGTAAAACACCCGTTCGGAGCGCTTCGTGTGCACCCGTAACCGCGCTAACTGTTGTGGTTTCGTTTCTTAGATAACGCGCACCCAGAAATGCAAAAATGATGGCTTCTTTGTAGTTGATGATATTCGCATCAGGGATGATCAGTTTTCCTGTGAATTCTTTTGAGAGAAGTTCCATGAAATAACAATTAAATGCACCGCCACCAGTTATATAAATACTTTTTAATTGTAAACGTTCAAATTCATGTAGGCACAAGGTTTTGAGTACTTCTAGATGGGTCCTGAGTTTGTCTGGAATGCTGCCATTTTTAAAACAGGGCATATAGGTGCTTTCCAACCATTCTGTACCCAATGACTTGGGTCCTTTTTGACTAAAGAAATCCAGTGAAAGTATTTCTGAGCGTATTTCTTCGTTGATTTTCCCTTCTCGAGCGAGTTCTCCATTGGCGTCGTAGGCCTTGCCCAGCTGCTGCATCCACTGATTCATCGGCAAATTAGCAGGTGCTATATCGTAAGCAATTGAGCTCGTGTTGTTTTGTGTCGAGATGTTTGCAAAACCGCCGAGATTAAGAAAACCATCGGCAAACGGAGCAAATAATAGTGCATCGCCCAGCGGAACCAAAGGTGCGCCTTGGCCACCTGCACTCACGTCGAGCTGTCTAAATTGATTGATGACTGGAATTTTAGTCAGGTAGTTGAGCGTGCTGCCGCAACCAATTTGGGTCGTGTAGCCTTTGTTTGGCTGATGAAAAATCGTTTGGCCATGAGAGGCAATTGCAGTAATCTCTTTTTGATCAATGTTAAATTCTGAAATAAATTGCGCGATACAGTCAGCATAAAATTGCGCTAGTTCTTGATCGAGTTCAAAAATTGCCATTGCGCTCAAGGAAAAAATCTTAGAAAGCTTTTCAAAAATAGGCGTTGGCAAAGGGTATGTTTTACAGTTAATCAACTGGAAATCAATGTTTACAGGTTTTGAAAAATCGAAAGCGACGTGTGCAATATCCAGCCCGTCAAGGGAGGTTCCGGACATCAGACCTAATAACTGCAGATTATTGTAGGATTTTGCTTTCAAGAGTATTGGAATTGGTTTATTTTTGTCAAAATTAAAATAAATCAGTCAACATGAATTTTGAACTCACTGAAGAGCACCTCGCCGTCAAAGAAGCCGCCCGAGATTTTGCACAAAACATCTTAAAACCAGGCGTTATCGAACGCGACAACCAACAGAAGTTTCCAGTAGAAGAAATGAAACAACTTGGTGAACTTGGTTTCTTAGGCATGATGGTCGATCCAAAGTACGGCGGAAGCGGTATGGATACCCTTTCTTATGTTTTGGCAATGGAAGAAATCTCTAAGA
Organism: Flavobacteriales bacterium; assembly: GCA_947463345.1. Taxonomy (GTDB): domain Bacteria; phylum Bacteroidota; class Bacteroidia; order Flavobacteriales_D; family Crocinitomicaceae; genus UBA952. The sequence goes on along the minus strand of CANHSA010000099.1, from coordinate 2,473 downwards.
TAGATGCTTCCGCTTCAGTGTGTATGTCTGTCAATAACTCATTGGTTTGTTGGGGCCTAGAAACATTCGGTTCTGAAGAACAAAAACAAAAGTACCTCGTTCCACTTGCTAAAGGTGAAAAAATTGGCGCATTTTGCTTGTCTGAACCTGAGGCTGGATCTGATGCTACCTCACAGCGCACCACTGCCATCGACATGGGCGACTACTACCTTTTGAATGGCACCAAAAACTGGATCACCAATGGTTCTTCAGCATCTATTTACCTCGTTATTGCTCAAACCAATACAGAACTTGGTCACAAAGGTATCAATGCACTTATCGTTGAGCGCGGAATGGACGGTTTTGTTGTTGGTGCTAAAGAAGACAAAATGGGTATCCGTGGAAGCGACACCCACACTTTGTTGTTCAACGATGTAAAGGTTCCAAAAGAAAACCGCATTGGCGAAGACGGCTTCGGCTTCAAGTTTGCCATGAAAACACTATCTGGAGGTCGTATCGGTATTGCAGCACAAGCATTAGGAATTGCTGCTGGTGGCCTTGAATTAGCACTCGCTTATTCCAAAGAACGATCTGCTTTCGGTAAAGAAATTTACAAGCACCAAGCCATCGCCTTTAAATTGGCCGACATGGCCACCGAAATTGAAGCAGCACGCTTGTTGGTTTACAAAGCGGCACAAGATAAAGACGCTGGCCGTAACTACGATCAATCTGGCGCAATGGCCAAACTTTACGCATCTAAAGTAGCAATGGAACAAACAGTCGAGGCTGTTCAGATCCACGGTGGTTATGGTTTTGTAAAGGAATACCATGTAGAACGCCTCATGCGCGATGCAAAAATCACCCAGATTTACGAAGGAACTTCTGAAGTTCAAAAAATCGTTATTTCAAGAGGTATTCTCAACGCCTAAATTGTAGCTTATGCTCGCTCCTTTTAACCTGCAGCAATGGATCGACGACAATCGAGATTTGCTCAAGCCACCTGTTTCGAATAAAAATTTATATACAGAAGCCGGTGATTTTATTGTGATGGTAGTTGCTGGTCCAAATGCCCGCAAAGATTACCATTACAATGAAGCGGAGGAATTATTCTATCAGTTAGAAGGCGAGGTTAATGTACGCATTCAGCACGAAGGGCAAGCCAAAGACATCATTGTAAAAGCAGGTGAAATGTTTTTATTGCCAGCTAATACACCACATTCCCCTGCCAGAGGCGCCAATACCATAGGTTTGGTCATTGAGCGCGTGAGGAAAGGCACCAATCTTCAAGATGGCCTCATGTGGTTTTGTGAAAAGTGTAATCACCATCTTCACACCTATCGCTTCCCTTTAGAAAACATCGAGAAAGATTTCTTACCACGTTTTAGAGAGTTTTACGGGTCTGAGGATCTACGCACTTGCAAAGCATGTGGTCATATAATGGAAGTGGATCCTAAATTTGTTTAGGATCCACTTCTTTTAACTTAACATTTTAAGTTTTATCTTCTAATACCGATGATGCAGCAGTTTATTGCTGAATGAAAGTCATGCGGTGTTGGTCGCCAGTCTGGAAGATTTCTTCTTCGAGAACCAAACGTTTATTGCGCAATTCTTTAATGCTATATTCGTGAATAGGATCTACGGTTGTAGTGTCGGCATAAAAGAAAACAGTTGTTTCGTCTTCGCCGAAAGTCCATGTGCCATGGCTATAGGTACCCTGAATTTGCCCTAACTCATTGGTGTAATTGGAGATAGAATAGGTTCCATCTTTGTCGATGCTCATTTTGGTAGTGATGCTTGGGTCAAATACATCATTTCCATTCATGATGTAATTTGAAAGCTTCCAATCGTTACACAAACGCGCTTTTCTTGTATGTAGTGAAAAGGATGGTCCTTCGCTGTATTTTGAACAGCCAGCAAGGCCTAGTGTCAATAAAGAAAGTGAAAAGAGAACAGACTTCATTTTTTGTTTTTTTTCAAATGTACTACTTTTTGCGCAATAAAAAAGCCGCAACGAATCGCGGCTTTAAATTGTGTGTTGCAAATAGGCTTATTGTGCAGTGAAGGTTTGAATAACGGTTTCGCTACCATCAACTGTTTTCAATTTCAACTCTTTACCAGCCAAACGAACAATTGTTTGTGTGTCTGTACCAGTTAAACCGTCAACAGTTGTGATGAGTTGTGTTTTGTCTTCAGAAAACGCCCAAGTACCAGTGAAGTCGTTGGTGTAGTTGAAACCCATGTAGCTATATGCAATAAGGGTGCTGTACTTTCCGTCTTTGGTGATTTCCATTGTTTGGGTAAGACCCGTAAGTGCATCAGCCACACCGTTTGTAGTTTGTGCTGTCAATTTCCAAGAACCCGTCAAACGCGCGGTTTTGGAAGCTAATGTCAAAGATGGCCCTTCTTCGTATTTGCTACAAGAAGTAAGAGTTGCTGAACCTACTGCTAAAGTAGCCAAGCCGATAAAAAATAGTCTTTTCATAATTTTCAAGTT
>CANHSA010000098.1 GCA_947463345.1 Flavobacteriales bacterium | reverse complement strand
CGGTACCGTTTTTGCCAAACAATTGATGGCGCGCTTGCCCCAAACGAAAGTGCTGATTGACCCGCCTTGTAAGTGTTTGGATTAGTATCTTTGCGCATGTCCTTGTTACGCATTATCGTTTTATGGTTGCTCAATCACCCGCAATATGTTTTGGGTGTATTTTTGATCCTGACCTTGATCTTGGTCTGGACCAAAAAGACATGGCGCAGAAAAAAACCTTATCTACCATGGTTGTTGGCGCTCGGTTTTATTGGATATGTTTTTGTTTTCATCCGCTTCTATGACCGTATCGACTTGCTGCGACCAGTCTTACGCAACAACACCGTAGAAACTCTTTCTGAAACGGCTCTTGCAGACGACCAAACCTATTGTTTCGGCATTGATGTGTCGCAATATCAAGGTCAAATCAATTGGGATGAGGTGTTGCTGACCAAACATCCGTTGCGTTTTGCCATTGTCAGAGCTACTATGGGCCGCAATGGACGTGATGTCCAATTTGTACAAAATTGGGAAGCTTTAAAAAGAGTAGGCCTACAACGTGGTGTATATCACTATTATCGACCATTTGAGAATTCCACAGAACAAGCCAACAATTTCATAGCCAATGTCAGCCTAGCGAAAGGTGACTTTCCGCCAGTTCTCGACATCGAACATATGTCTCCGCTTGGGCCAGCTAATTTGCGCAAAGGAGTGCAGAATTGGCTGCGCATCATTGAAAATCATTATCACTGCAAACCAATTGTCTACACTGGTCGGTATTTTTATGAGCGTTACTTGAAGGGGAGCATTAACGGTTATCCACTTTGGATTGCGTCGTATGGCCCGCACCATAAAGTAGCTCATTTGCCTTGGACTTTCTATCAATTTTCAGAAAAAATGGTCGTACACGGTATAGAGACCTACGTCGATGGCAATTTCTTTCAAGGCAGCTTACCTAAACTTCGTAACTTAGGCTTATGATTTTACTCACGCTCGTTTTCAAGTTAGGTGTGCGTTTTGCCATCTTTAACTTCATCTGGTTTTTTTTGGAGTTGGTACACAAAATGCTCACCGGAATGCGTCCACCATTTTTGGCTGAACACTATATCTTAAAAGCGCTCAAGTACATTTTCCTCGTGAGCATCACCTTTTCTTATTGCCTAGAATTTGCCCCAAATGAACCTGTTTATGTGCTCAATTGGCAAAAATTGGTACCTGGAGGCCTTATCCTTATGCTTTATTTACTCGGCAAGTTTCAAAAGCAACAAGAGCAAATTCAATTTTTGGCTGGTTTTCAGTTACCAATGCAACAAAAGCCCTATTCAAAGAACTTAGAAATTGCGCTGCTCGTATTGTCTGCGCTCACTTTTACGGGCTTGTATTTAAATCCAAGTTTGACCGAAATCGGAATTTTGAATTGGTTTGAAGCAAATATGAGCAGTTTAGAAAAAGCTTTTCTTTTAGGCTTTATCTTTCAAGTGCTGGGCTTCTTTTTTGTATTGAGTATTCTGTTTCGCTTACTGCGTATTTTTAGGCCCAAGCCACCCAAATCTGATCTTGATGCCAATCAGCACCAAGACTACGATCAATTTACAGATTACGAAGAAGTTTCAGACAAGCACCTTGACTAACCAACAGGAACATATCGATGAAAGTTTGCCAAAAGCATTCAAGTTGTGCAGTCTCAAAAAAATTGAACAGCTTTTTGCGCAGGGGCAGCTCCTCAAGGCTTACCCCATTCGTTTAATGTACATTCTTGAAGAACAGTCGCCAAGCGAGGTGTCGGAAGCACCCTTTCAAGTACTCTTTTCAGCGCCTAAGCGCAGGTTCAAAAGAGCCCACGACAGAAACTACATCAAGCGCTTGATGAGAGAAGTATTGCGCAAGAACAAAGCTGCAGTGATAGATGCGCTCCAAACAAACAATAAAAAACTTGTTTTTTCGTTAACTTTTGTTGCCGATGAACGTCCTACCTTTCAACTTTTGGAACAAAAGTTGTGTAAGGCCTTAGACCAACTTATTAAAGAAATCAACCCATGAAATTGACCAAATTACCTTTCTTATTTCTTTCCTTTTTATTGAGTCTGCAAATAGGCCATGCCCAAACCAATTCGTTTGAAACCCTCAAGAGTTTGGAAATCATGGATCAAATCTATGAGCACCTCGACCTCTATTTTGTCGATGAAACCAAAAATGGTCAGCTGGCCAAAACAGGTATCGACGCCATGCTCAAAGAATTAGATCCGTACACAGTTTACTACCACGAATCCAATATTGAAGATTACCGCCTCATGACCACTGGCCAATATGGCGGTATCGGTGCGCTCATTCGCAAAATGGGCGATTTCAGTTTTATTGCCGAGCCCTACGAAGGCAAGCCTGCGCAAGCGGCTGGCTTGAAGGCCGGCGACAAAATCATCAGCATCGATGGCAAAAGCATGGAAAAGAAAACCACAGAAGAGGTTTCAGATGCACTAAAGGGCCCTAAAGGCACGTCTTTCGAATTGGTGGTCGAAAGAACAGGCGAAGGCAAGAAAAACTTCAAGATTACCCGCGACGAAATCAAACTTCCAGATGTGCCATATTTTGGCATGTTGCAAAACAAAGTGGGTTACGTCAAACTCAATTCCTTTACCCAAACTGCTGCCGCCGATGTCAAAAGTGCCATTGAAAAGCTGCAGGCTCAGGGCATGCAAGAACTCGTGCTAGACCTCCGCGGAAACGGTGGTGGTTTGCTTATTGAGGCTGTGAAAATCGTTAATTTCTTTGTGGCAAAAAACCAAGTCGTCGTGACCACCAAAGGCCGCGTTGCCGAAGAAAACCGCACCTACAAAACCCTTGAAGATCCGTTTGCACCCAACATGCCACTCGTGGTGCTCATCGATGGCGGCTCGGCATCTGCTTCAGAAATTTTAGCAGGTAGTTTGCAAGATTTAGACCGCGCTGTTGTCATTGGTGAAACAAGCTATGGCAAAGGTTTGGTGCAGCGCACCTACGACCTCAAGTACGGGTCAAAAATCAAAATAACGATTGCCAAATACTATACGCCATCTGGCCGTTGCGTGCAGCGCTTAGAATATTACGACAAAGAAAATGGCGATAAACCTAAAGAAGTCGCCGATTCCTTACTCAAAACTTTCTACACCAAAAATGGCCGTCCGGTGATTGATGGTCGCGGCATAGACCCCGACATCGAAGTTGCGTTCGAAGACCTCAGCAGGTTGTCGGCCATGCTTTTGGTCAAGCATCACATTTTCAATTATGCGACGCAATTTGCAGCTCAAAATCCAACAATTGCCGCAGCGGGCACCTTTAAACTCAGCGACGCTGACTATGCCGCTTTCAAGACTTACGTTATGGCTCAGTCAGATTTTGATTACACAACTGCTTCTGAAGAGGCGCTGCGAAAAATGAAAGAAACCGCTGAAAAAGAAGGCTATTTTGAAGATGTAGCTGCGCAGTACAATCAAATGCTTGAAAAAGTAACTCCTTCCAAAGACCGCGACCTCGATAAATTCAAAAAAGAGATCAGTGAACTCCTCGAAGACGAAATCATTTCTCGCTATTATTTCCAAGAAGGACGCGCCAAGCAACAATTGCAAGCCGACCCAGTTGTACAAAAAGGTTTAGAAATTTTACAAACACCCGCGCAGTACAATACTATTCTGAAGATTTAAGCGTTAGTAACAAATGCTGCAACGCTGGTTCGGGGCCAAGGCCCATTCAAGACTTCATTACTTCACCTTACTCCTTTTTGTGGTAGGGATGGTCTGCAGCAAGTTCCTTATGTCTATGGGCTTGCTTTTGGGCGCGCTCAATTTTTTACTCGAGGCCGATTTCAAAACCTATTACCGCCGTTTATCAGAGAACCGACTTGTACATCTACTGCTCTTGTTTTACTTTCTTTTTTGGATCAGCTTGCTCTGGAGCCAAAATTGGACGGAGGGCTTTGATCAATTGCGGCGCCTCACTAGTTTGCTATTGATTCCGTTGATTATTGCTGCGCGGCCTTTGCCCACAGCTAAAAAAACAGAAGGTCTGTGGAGTTTTTTTCTGGGCGCACTGCTTTTGAGTTCACTTATCAATAGCATTTCTTATCATTTTTTTGCCGAACAACTCCAACTAATTGATATCCGCGATATGTCTCTATTTGGCTCTCATATTCGTTTTGGGATCTTAATAGGTTTTGGCTTGTCTTTGGCGTTGTTTAGGTTCGCCTCTAATTGGTGGTATGGGCTTTTGGCTTTATGGTTTTTGTATTACACCTTTGACAGCCAAGCTTTGTCTGGGGTACTCACCGTGGTCATCGTCTTGCTGGGCCATACCATACATTTCTTACTTCAAAAACGAAAAGTGGTTTGGGTTTTTGGAATCGGCGCTATTTCTTTGCTATTGCTGGTGTCCTTGGTGTATTATTTAGCCCAACCAATAGAAAGCCGCGAAACCTGTCCACCCAATTTAACAAGTATGGCGTCGGCTTGGCAAAAACGTTCCAAGCTTCCTTTTGAAGGTCAAGACTTGCGAGGCCAAGACCTAGCAGCTACCATAGAAAGATACGTAAGAAGTAAAAATGGTTGTGCATCGGGCTATGGGGTCCAGCATTTAACTTCTGAAGATATTCGACTGATTGAACTTGGTTTTGCCGATGTACGCGAGGCACAAGGTGGCTTACAAGCCCGGCTTTTTGGCTTGCGCTTTCAACTTCACCACAGCAATAATCCAAATGACCACTCTTTATTGGAGCGCATTGAATATTGGCAAAATGCCACCTCACTCATAGCCGACAACTGGCTGCTCGGTGTGGGTGTAGGAGATGTCAGCGATCAAATACAACAACGCTATAACGAACGCGGCTCTCAATTGCGCCCTGATCGCCGTTTGCGTCCGCATAACTACTACCTCACCACTTGGCTCAATCAGGGTTTGCTGGGTTTTGTTTTATTTGTGGGCTTACTACTGCTGTTCATCAAGCAACAATTGCATTACCGACAATTACAAGGTCTGCTCATTGGCAGCAGTTTGATGCTTACACTTTTCATCGAAGATGGTTTAGAAACGCAAATGGGCCTCACTATTTTTGCCTTCTTTTTCTCGTTTTACTCCCGCAGGGTGGTCGGTTAAACGTTTCTTTGAAAAATTGAGTAACTTCGCATACCATGTCGATAGAAGTCAAAAATCTCTATAAGTATTACGGCGAGCAAGCTGCTGTTCGCGACGTCAGTTTTTCGATCAAAAAAGGTGAAATCGTCGCTTTTTTAGGTCCAAACGGTGCTGGCAAATCTACCACCATGAAAATCATGACAGGCTTCATGCCTGCCAGTGAAGGTGAGGTCTTTATCTGTGGCAAAAAGGTCGATATCGATAAGCTCGATACCCGCCAAATCATTGGTTATTTACCTGAGAATAATCCGCTTTATACCGATATGTATGTGCGCGAGTACCTCGAATTTGTAGGCCGCATATACAAAATCAAAAATTTAAAAGCCCGCGTCTCCGAAATGATCCATGCGGTGGGTCTAGATGTCGAACAACACAAAAAAATTGGCGCCCTTTCTAAAGGTTACCGCCAGCGCGTTGGTTTGGCACAGGCTATTATCCACGATCCAGAGGTACTTATTTTAGACGAGCCCACTACAGGCCTCGACCCTAACCAATTGGTCGAAATTCGCGAGCTCATCCGAAGCATCGGAAAAGAAAAAACAGTCATCCTTTCAACGCATATCATGCAAGAGGTAGAAGCCATCTGCGACCGCGTCATCATCATTTCTAAAGGTCAAATTGTAGCCGACGACACCGCCAAAACACTCCAGCAAGAACTCGAACACCAAACTGTTTACGTCGAATTCGATGCGCAAATCACTAAAGCCCAGCTTAGCAAAATTGCAGGAGTACAGCAAATAGAAGCATTTGAAAAAGGCTGGTTGCTAGGATCTAATTCAGGCAACGACCTCCGAAAAGAGGTGGCACAATTTGCCCAACAGCAAGGTTGGCTTGTGTTGTCCTTGCGCCTAGAGCAAAAAACACTAGAAGAAGTATTCAAAGAATTAACAAAATAAAATGCCCAGCAACTTTATCGCAGAACTCCAATGGCGCGGCATGATCCACGACATCATGCCCGGAACCGAAGAAGCACTACTTAAAAAAGTATCCGCTGGGTATATCGGATTTGATCCAACCGCCGACTCCTTACATGTCGGGCATTTGGTTCAGATCATGACACTCGTGCATTTTCAGCGCGCTGGCCACAAGCCTTATGCGCTTGTTGGAGGTGCTACTGGCATGGTAGGCGACCCTTCTGGCAAAAGTCAAGAACGCAATTTGCTCGATGCCGACACCCTCAATCATAATGTAGCTTGTGTGCGCCAACAACTCGAGGCTTTCCTCGATTTTAATAGCGGCGAAACCGCTGCCGAAATGGTCAACAACTACGACTGGTTTCAAAACATGTCTTTTCTCGACTTCATTCGCGACGTCGGCAAGCATATTTCGGTCAATTACATGATGGCCAAAGATTCCGTCAAAAAAAGACTCGAAACCGGCATGTCATTTACCGAGTTCTCCTATCAATTAGTGCAGGGCTATGACTTTTATCACCTCAACAAGCACCATAATTGTATCCTTCAATTGGGAGGCTCAGACCAATGGGGCAACATCGTTACAGGTACAGAGCTCATCCGTCGCAAATCAGGAGGCGAGGCCTATGCCGTAACCACTCCATTGATCAAAAAAGCCGACGGCACCAAGTTTGGTAAAACCGAGAGCGGTTCTGTTTGGCTCGACCCCGAGAAAACTAGCCCCTATGCCTTCTATCAGTTTTGGCTCAATGCCTCTGATGCCGATGCCGCCAATTACATCCGCATTTTTACCCTTCGCGCTAAAGAAGAAATTGAAGCACTCGAGGCCGAACACGCACTAGCACCACATTTGCGCGTCTTGCAAAAAGCCATCGCCGAAGACATCACTACGCGCGTGCATGGCGCTGCTGCTTTGCAAACAGCAATTGCTGCAAGTAATATTCTTTTTGGCAAGTCTACAGCCGACGACCTCCGTTCACTTTCAGAAAAAGATTTCTTTGCTGTATTTGAGGGCGTTCCACAGGCGAGTATCTCACTTGCCGATTTTGGTACAGGTATCAGTATTGTGGAGGCACTCGCTGCTAAAACTGGTTTTTTAAGTTCAAATGGCGAGGCACGTCGCGAACTCAAAGCCAATGCCATTTCAGTCAATAAAGAAAAGGTGGGCGAAGACTTCATTTTACTTCCAGAACACCTCATCAATGGTCGTTATGCCTTGTTAGGAAAGGGTAAAAAGAATAATTACATCTTACTAGTAGAAGCTTAGTTTTGGCATAAACTTTGCCTTGCCGCTACAAAACAAATACTATGTGGCGCTTTTACCCTCGATTTTTAGCATTAGGTGTAATCTTACTCCTTTTGTGCAGCTCTTCTAAAGAAATTTTCCCTGTTGTAGAAAACGAAGCTTTTGGCGTTGGTGAAAAGCTCCGTTACCGCCTGAGTTATGGTATTATAGATGCTGGAGAAGTCACGCTCTATTTAAAATGGACCGATCGCAAAGGACATGGCAGGCCGCTGTATCATGCGGTGGGCAAAGGCTATTCTATCAATACTTTTGATCATGTTTTTAAGGTCGACGACACCTATGAAACCTTTTTAGATCAGCGCAGCATTATGCCTTGGTTTTTTAAAAGAAGAGT
>CANHSA010000097.1 GCA_947463345.1 Flavobacteriales bacterium | reverse complement strand
TATACGTAAAGGGCTAACGTTAGTTTCGGTTTGAGGCAAAAATTTGTGCAAAAATACTGCAATTTGAGTGGATGCAGCGCAACTTAAAATAGTACTTTTGAAAACAGCATTTTTTACATGTCCTATCTAGACGAATTAAACGAAAGTCAGCGCGTCGCCGTTGAACACATTTATGGCCCCATAATGGTCATTGCCGGCGCCGGTTCTGGCAAAACGCGCGTACTCACCTTCCGCATTGCGCACATGATGGAGCAAGGAATTGACCCATTCAATATTTTAGCGCTCACCTTCACCAACAAAGCGGCCAAAGAAATGACGGAGCGCATCGGTCATATTGTGAGCCCAGGCGAGGCCAAAAACATCTCGATGGGAACCTTTCACTCGGTGTTTTCCAAAATTTTGCGCTTCAACGCAGAGCGCATTGGCTTTCCGAACAACTTCACCATCTACGACACCCAAGACTCCAAGAGCCTGATCAAAGACATCATCAAGGAACTCAACCTCGACGACAAAACCTACAAACCAAGCATGGTTTTTGGACGCATCTCCGCTGCCAAAAACAACCTCATTTCGCCAGAAGCCTATGCCGCCAATGCCGAAATCCAACTCGAAGACAAACAATCGCGCAGACCAGAACTCGGTCGCATCTTTCAGACCTACGCCAACCGCTGCCTCAAAGCGGGCGCCATGGACTTCGACGACCTCCTTTACTTTACAAATGTCCTCCTCCGAGACTTCCCAGATGTGCTGCACTACTACCAACAAAAGTTCCAGTACATCTTAGTAGATGAGTACCAAGATACCAACTACGCACAGTACCTTATCGTCAAGAAACTCGCTGCTGCCTATCAAAACATTTGTGTTGTTGGCGACGACGCCCAAAGTATTTACTCGTTTCGGGGTGCCAACATCGAAAACATCCTCAATTTCAGAAAAGACTACCCTGATTTTGTTCTCTACAAACTCGAGCAAAATTACCGCAGCACCAAAAACATTGTAGAGGCAGCCAACAGCATCATCAAAAAAAACAAGGACCAAATCACCAAAACAGTCTGGACCGACAACAACGAAGGCGCCAAAATCAAAGTACAGCGCTCCTTAACCGACAACGAAGAAGGCCGAACAATTGCCCAAGCGATATTTGAGCGCAAAACCGCAGAAGGTGCACGCTTTCAAGATTTTGCTATTCTTTACCGCACCAACAAGCAATCGCGCGCCTTTGAGGAAGCACTGCGCAAGCTCAACATGCCTTACAAAATTTACGGTGGTTTGTCTTTTTACCAGCGCAAAGAAATCAAGGACCTCCTCGCCTACTTTCGCCTGAGTGCCAACCCCCACGACGAAGAAGCACTCAAGCGCGTCATCAACTACCCAAAGCGCGGTATTGGTAAAACCACCATCGAGAACATCATTATTGCCGCCAACCGCTACAACACCAGTATGTGGGAGGTCATCAAAGACTTTTCGCGCTTTCCGGCCGATGTCGGGAGTGCAGCGCGCACCAAAATCTATGAGTTCGTGACCATGATCGACAGCTTTGGGGCCGAACTCGAGAAAACCGACGCCTTTACCTTAGCGGAGCGCATTGCCAAATCTTCGGGTATCATCCGCGAGCTTTTAGCAGAAAAAGACAAGGGCCCTGAAGAAGTCGAGCGTTTTCAGAACATCGAAGAACTCTTAGCGGGTATTCAAGAATTTGTGCGTGGCGCGGAAGCAGACGCACCCCGCACCCTCGCAGACTTCATGATGGACGTAGCGCTGCTCACCGATGCCGATCAAGAAAAACCCGAGGATCGCAACCACATCAGCCTCATGACCATCCACTCAAGCAAAGGCTTGGAATTTCCTCACATATACATTGTAGGCCTCGAGGAAAACCTCTTCCCTTCTCAGATGGCACTCAATTCGCGTTCAGAACTCGAAGAAGAACGCCGCCTCTTTTACGTAGCACTCACACGCGGCATGCGCAGCTGTATGCTCTCTTATGCCACGAGTCGCTTCACCTGGGGGCAATCTATCATGTGTGAACCTTCCCGCTTTATCGATGAAATCGATCCGCAATTTTTGCAATTTGAATCGGTGAGCCGTGCAGCCAATAGCCGCTCCTTAATGGGTTCTGGTGGTTTTGAGCGCGGTTTTACTGGCGGCCTCAATAAGCCGCTGCAAAATGCACCTCAGTTGCGCTCGCTCAAAGAAGTGAGTCAAAGTAAACCCAGTGCAAGCAGCGGGCCATCAATCTCAATTATGGTGGGCAACAACGTCCTACACGATCGCTTTGGCAAAGGAAAAGTACTCAAATTAGAAGGTCAGGGTGCCGATCAAAAAGCAACCATCTTCTTTCCGCAGCACGGTTCCAAAACGGTGTTGTTGCGATTTGCCAATCTTCAAATACTTGAAGATTAGAAAGTAAAAAATGAGTTAACGAATTGCTTGAATTAAAAGCAGTAGCTTATTCACCAAGTAAATCTGGTCGTCTTTCTTGCGTACGGGCATAAGCTTGCTCCTCGCGCCAAGCCGCTACATCTTTTGGATTGCCACTCAAGAGTACTTCAGGCACTTGCAAACCCTTGAACTCAGGTGGTCGGGTATAAACCGGCGGCGCTAATAAACCATCTTGAAAAGAATCGGTCAGTGCGGAGGTTTCGTCGTTGAGTACACCCGGAATAAGGCGCACCACAGCATCTACAACAATTGCTGCAGCGAGTTCGCCCCCACTAAGCACATAAGAACCAATAGATATTTCTCTTGTTATGTAAAGATCACGGATGCGCTGATCCACGCCTTTGTAGTGCCCGCACAAAATCAGGATGTTTTGTGCCAGCGATAATTGGTTGCAGGTGCTTTGTTCGAGTAAGTCGCCGTCGGGAGTCATGTAGATCAGTTCATCGTAGGTACGCTCCGCTTGTAAAGTTTCAATTGCTTTAGAAATTGGCCCCACACTCATGACCATACCTGCTCCACCACCGTATTGATAGTCGTCTACATTGCGGTGTTTGTCGTCGGAGAAATCGCGCAAATTATGCACATGTATTTCGACATGGCCTTTGGTTTGTGCTCGCTGCATTATAGAAGCTGCAAAAGGGCTTTTTAACAGCTCGGGCAAAACGGTAATAATATCAATACGCATGCAGCAAAGATAAGTCAATTCGACACAAATTACTACCTTTGCACAAACCGAATCCATGATCCAATTATCCGAACGTTTACTTGCAATGGAAGAGTCCGCAACCATTGCCATGGCTAAAAAAAGCCGCGAACTCAAGTCTCAAGGAAAAGACGTCATTTCTCTATCCTTAGGAGAGCCCGATTTCCATACTCCTGAGTTCATCAAAGACGCGGCCATTGAAGCATTGGCTCAAAATTATACCACCTACACACCCGTACCTGGCTACGACGACCTCCGCGAGAGCATCGCACACAAATTTTTAAGAGACAACAACTTAACTTACACCAAAGATCAAATTGTTGTCTCCACTGGCGCCAAGCAAAGCATCGCTAACTTGGTTTTGAGCCTGATCAACCCCGGTGACGAAGTCATCATTCCTGCACCCTATTGGGTTTCATATCTTGAAATCGTCAAGGTTGCAGAAGGTATTCCTGTGGTCATTGCCGCTGGCATAGACAAAGATTTTAAAATCACTGGCGCCGAGCTCGAAGCAGCTATTACCCCCAAAACCAAACTCCTCATGTTCTCTACGCCTTGCAACCCTACTGGGTCTGTATACAGCAAAGAAGAACTCCAAGACCTCGCACGCGTATTGGCCAAATATCCACAAATTGTTGCGATGTCTGATGAAATATACGAACACATCAATTTTGTAGGCAAGCACGAAAGCCTTGCGCAGTTCCCTGAAATCTACGATCAAGTTGTTACCGTTAACGGCGTGTCCAAAGCCTGGGCCATGACCGGCTGGCGCTTGGGTTATATTGGTGCACCAAAAGCCATTGCCGCAGCCTGCGACAAAGTACAAGGCCAATTTACCTCGGCAACTTGTTCTATCACCCAACGCGCCACCATCGCTGCCATGAACGCCGACCCAAGTGTGCTCAAAGAAATGATAGCCGCATTTGAAAGCCGCCGCAATTTGGTTTTGAGTGGCCTGCGCAACATTCCTGGGCTCAAAGTCAACAACCCTGAAGGTGCTTTCTATGTCTTCCCAGACTGCTCTTCTTACTTCGGCAAAACCTACAACGGGCAAACCATCAGTAACTCCGACGACCTCTGTATGTATTTATTAGAGGTGGCGCTTGTTGCTTGCGTTGGCGGCGCTGCATTTGGCGACCCTAACTGCTTTAGAATCAGCTACGCCGCTTCTGAAGAAACCCTACAAAAAGCGGTTGACCGCATTGCTAACGCTTTAGGTCAACTTCAATAACATGCAATTACCAGAGCTCTTCGAAGCCTTCAATGGCAAGCGTGTGTTGGTGGTTGGCGACGTCATGACCGACGCCTACATCAACGGCCAAGTAAACCGCATGAGCCCCGAAGCGCCCGTTCCTGTGGTCGATCTACAAACCCAAGAACAACGCATTGGCGGTGCAGGTAACGTAGCGCTCAACTTAATTGCACTTGGTGCCAAAGCCTTACTCGCTAGTGTCATTGGTCAGGATGCCGCAGGCCAAGAGCTACAACAAATGCTCACTTCTGCAGGCATTCAAACCGACGCCCTGATTGTTTCCGCTGAAAGAAAAACCACCATTAAAACGAGGGTGCTATCTAACGGCAAGCAAATGCTGCGCATAGATACCGAAGACCAACACGACCTCAGCTCTACAGAAACCCAAACGCTTCAGCAAGCCATTCTTCAGTTGTTCGATCAAGGCATCGATGGTTTGTTATTAGAAGACTACAACAAAGGTATCCTGACCACCGAACTTATCGAATGGCTCATTTCAGAAGCCAACGTACGTCAAATACCCATTGCCGTTGATCCCAAAAAGAAAAACTTCTTTACCTACAAGGGCTGCACACTCTTTAAACCTAATCTAAAAGAGCTCAAAGAAGGCTTGCAAATTGAATTCAATTACCAAAAAGACCCGACCGCGCTTCGTCACGCAATTGAACAATTGCAAAACCAACTGAAGAGCCGCTATACTTTTGTTACTTTATCAGAACACGGCGTTCAGTTATTCGATGGTCAAAACCACCACCACCAACCCGCACATATCCGCAATATCGCCGACGTTTCTGGTGCCGGTGACACCGTCATTGCCACCACCTGCCTTTGCCTCATATGCGGTGCAAGCCCTAGCTTAATTGCCGCACTGGCCAACTTAGCAGGAGGTTTAGTTTGCGAAAGCCCAGGGGTAGTCAGTATCAATAAAGAAAACTTGCTCAAAGAAGCACTTCAACTTATTCCCTAAAA
Organism: Flavobacteriales bacterium; assembly: GCA_947463345.1. Classification (GTDB taxonomy): domain Bacteria; phylum Bacteroidota; class Bacteroidia; order Flavobacteriales_D; family Crocinitomicaceae; genus UBA952. The sequence goes on along the minus strand of CANHSA010000097.1, from coordinate 2,339 downwards.
AATGTCTCAAAAAGTTGTCAAGCCTTACGATTCAGGCCAATCCAAAAAAGAAGAAGTCGCGCAAATGTTCAACAACATCTCTGCCAACTACGATTTCTTGAATCACTTTTTGTCTTTGGGCATCGACCACCTCTGGAGAAAACGCGCTGTCAAACAACTCCAAAAGCAACAACCAAAAGTTTTGCTAGACCTCGCCACCGGCACCGGCGATTTCGCTATTGCTTGTCTGAAACTCAAGCCAGAAAAAATCATCGGCATGGACATCTCTTCGGGTATGCTCGAAGTCGGGAAGCAAAAAATGAAGAAACGCGCTTTTGACAACATCATTGACATGCAACTCGGCGACTCCGAAAACATGCCTTTCGAAGACCACACTTTTGATGCCATTACGGTTGGTTTTGGGGTGCGCAACTACGAAAACCTCGAAAAAGGCCTTGGCGAAATGCTGCGCGTGCTCAAACCAGGTGGGCAAGCAGTCATTCTAGAGTTTTCTAAACCAAAAGCTTTTCCTGTCAAACAATTATTTGGTTTTTATTCCAAAGTGCTCATTCCCTTGTTCGGGAAGTACATTTCCAAAGACGAACGCGCCTATACCTACCTTCCTGAAAGCGTGGCAGCTTTTCCTGAGGGCGCAGCTTTTGTTGCTGTTCTTGAAAAGGTTGGCTACCAAACGTCCAAACCTATTCGCCTAAGTGGCGGCATTGCCAGTATTTATATTGGCACCAAAAAACAATAAATTCAACAGTTTTACGTTAGGGCTTCATGAAATTTTTACTGATTTTTTGTTTGTTGGCAACCAGTTTACTTGGGCAAACCCAGAAGCAACAACGCTACAAAAATTTTGACAAACGCTTCATTCATTTTGGCTTTATGCTAGGTGTCAATAGCTCTGACTTCACCGTGATGCCCAAACCAGAAGCCTACAACCAATACCAACTGCTTTCGCTCACCAACGACGCCCAACCCGGCGGCCAAATCGGCATCCTCACTACTATTAAGCTCGGCACGCCCACCATCCGTTTTCGCTTTATCCCAACGCTGGCTTTTCAGGAGCGCGTGCTCACCTACAAAAGCCTCGATACCATTTGGTTTTTAAATGGCGTTGGCGAACAACGCGTCAATTCGACCAACCTCGATTTCCCCATGATGCTGCAGTTCAGAACCAAGCGTTACAACAACTTTACGGCCTACTCTCTTTTAGGCATGCAATACAGTATCGACCTCCAATCTCAGCAAGACGCCTCTCAAAACTTTTACGACCCTTTTGTCAAGATCAAAAAGAACGATTGGCAGGGTCAAATCGGTGGTGGCGTTGAGTTCTTTGCGCCCTATTTTAAATTCGCTTTAGAATTGAAATACAGCCATGGTTTCAAAAGCAGTTTCATCCAAGACTACACCCCTGTTTCGAACCCTATTGACCAGCTCTACAATCGCGCTTGGTATTTCTCCTTGATTTTTGAAGGATGACGCACCTCATTAACTTTACTTGCAGTCCGGAAGAAGCCCAAGACCACAACTTCTTGGAGCAACGGATTCGCCAAGAACTCCACCTCAAAGCGTCCCAACAATTCAATTTCCGATGGCGCAAGCGCAGTATAGACGCACGTCAAAAACAAATTAAAATCAATGCGAGTTTTGAGGTGGTCTTAGACACCCAACTTGCACCACGTTTTACTTTACAAAACTTTGAGAAGTTACCCTCAAATGCAGCCGCAGTTCATATTATTGGTGCAGGGCCTGCAGGTTTATTTGCGGCATTGGAAGCCATTACACGCGGCATCAAACCCATCCTATTTGAACGCGGAAAAGACATCCGATCTCGCCGACGCGATCTAGCCCAACTTACCAAAAATCAAACACTGAACCCCGAATCAAATTATTGTTTTGGAGAAGGTGGCGCCGGAACCTATTCAGACGGCAAGCTCTACACCCGCTCCAAAAAACGCGGCGATGTTCAAAAAGTACTCGAATGGTTGGTGCAATTCGGCGCCAAGGAAGACATCTTAATTGACGCGCATCCGCACATCGGAACCAATAAACTTCCACAACTCATTGAGGCCATTCGTCTTCAAATCATCGCCGCTGGTGGTGAAATCCATTTTGAAAACAAACTCACCGATATTCACCTCGACAACAACGTTGTTTCGAGCATCCAAATCAATGGGCTTACCGAAATCCCTGTTCAAAACTTGGTATTGGCAACAGGGCACTCCGCCCGCGACATCTTCGAACTATTGCACCGCCATCAAATAGACCTCAAAGCCAAACCTTTTGCACTAGGTGTGCGCGTTGAACACACCCAAGCATACATAGACGGCCTCCAATACCACGGCCGACTC
>CANHSA010000096.1 GCA_947463345.1 Flavobacteriales bacterium | reverse complement strand
GGTAAAGTAGAGTTGGTTTCGCTCATGGGTTACACCTACATGAATCCTATTTCGCTCAATAGCAATCCGCAATATACAGCCAACTTCTCTGACACCACTACCAACATGCTCAAATACCGCTTCAAGCATTTAGCAAAAGCGGACATCGAAGCGAATTATCAAAAGTTAAGTTTTGGTGCTTCTATGCGCTATAACAGTTTCATGCGCAACATCGACCGCGTTTTTGAAGACGACCTCGATCCTTCGCTCACCTCAGAAGTTTATATACTTCCCGGCCTCAAAGCATATCGTCAGCAATTCAATGGTGGTAATTTAGTTTTCGATGCGCGCTTTGCCTACACCCTCAAAGACCAATACCGCATTTCGTTGATCGTCAATAATATATTGAATGCCGAGCTTACTTCTCGCCCCGGAGATATCCAAGCACCACGCAATTTCATTGTCCAACTTCAAGCCAAATTTTAATGAAAGTACTTGGTGTAATTCCAGCACGCTTCGGCTCTTCTAGGTTTCCTGGAAAGCCACTTATTGACCTCAAAGGAAAGTCAATGATACAGCGTGTGTATGAAGGTGCGCAAAAAGCCACACTTCTAGATGCGCTTGTGGTGGCCACCGACGACGACCGCATTTATCAAGAAGTACTTCGTTTTGGCGGGCAAGCCCTCATGACCAGTTCCATGCATCAAAGCGGAACAGATCGTTGCGCTGAGGTACTTTCTCAATTTCCAGATTATGATGTCGTTATCAATATCCAAGGAGACGAGCCCCTAGTATCAGCTATCCAACTCGATCAACTTCTATGTGCATTCGAAGATCCCGAGGTCAAAATCGCAACTTTAGTGCACCCCGACGTTACGCAAGCCGACTTAGAAAATATAAATCGCATTAAAGTGCTTGCCAATACAGTTCAAAATGCAATTTATTTTTCGCGTAGTCCGCTTCCCAATATGCATTACGCTAAAACACCTGATTATCCATGGTTGCGTCATATTGGTTTGTATGCTTATACCGCCAAAACCTTAACAGAAATTGCCAATTTAGCGCCTTGTGCACTCGAACAAGCAGAGTCGCTCGAACAATTGCGTTGGCTTTACTACGGCTACAATATTCGCCTCATCCATACCCACATTGAAACGCCAAACATCGATGTGCCCGACGACCTAGAAAAAGTATTGCCTTTTTTGTAATCTGCTCAGACTTTCGTAAATTTGTTAGATGCAGGGTTTTGAAGATATCGTCATTCAACTTTTACTCCGACACAATTGTGTCGTAGTGCCGGGTTTTGGTGGCTTTGTCGCCAAGCAAGTAGCTGCCGAGCTCGATTTCCAGAAAGGAATCCTGAGCCCACCCAAAAAAGCCTTGCTCTTCAATCGTTTTTTACTCACAGACGACGGTCTTTTATTGGCCGAATACGCGCGTCAGCATGGTTTGTATTACGAAGATGCCAAAGCACAATTGCAGGCCTTTACCGACTCCATGCAACGTCAATTGCTAAATGGAGAAACCATCAAACTTGCAAAACTAGGTGCCTTCACCCGTCAGTCCGATGGTCAAATTACTTTTGAACAAGATCGCTTTTTCAATTTGTTGCTCTCCTCTTACGGTCTAACCAACCTCAATTTTGTATCAAAACCTATCGAAACAGTTGAGGAGGCCCCAATTATTGAATTAGAGCCCGCAGTAGGCGTTTCAAAAATCAAATGGGCGCGTGTGGCAGCAGCAGCATGTTTCTTACCGCTTGCCTTTTATTCTTTTTGGATCCCAACCCAAACAAACGCTTTACAGTCCGGCTTGTTTTCTTCTTCGGACTTCAATCCGCTGCATCAACAAGTTAGGCCAGCCTATAAAAAAGCCAGCCTCCGCCTTCGATCTTCACTTCCAAAAAGCACTTCCAATTTAGATTTTAAACTAGAAGAAAGTCCGCGCTTGGAAACCTACGAATGGCAACCTGGCTATGCATTTAGGGTTCAAATTCCTGCGGCGCCAACTGCAACCTCAATTTCAACCTCTACAGCTCCAACGGCAGCAACAGCCGACGCTGCCTACGACTACATAGTCGGATGTTTTTCGAACTTACAAAACGCCCAAAACCTTCAACGCAAACTACAGCGCGATGGCTTTGGCGCAAGGCTTATTCAAAACGGCCCCCTCACCAAAGTGAGTGCTGGTGCTGCACAAAATCTTACCGAACTTCAACAAATCCAACAGCAAGCTGCGGCACGTGGTTTGCAAGGTTGGGTACTCAACAACTAAAATTTACGCATGAAAAAAATCTTCAGTTTTATACTATCCATCGGGATCAGTACAACCCTTCTTGTTGCGCAAACAACCAATGTCGAAGGCAGTAAATACCAATTCAAGCAACTTGTTCGGCTCGATGCTACCCCTGTGCAAAGCCAGGGCCAGACCGGAACCTGTTGGTCTTTTTCAGCAACAAGTTTTTTTGAGTCAGAAATCCAACGTTTGGGAGCTAAAAACCCGGTTGTTTTATCCGAAATGTTTGTAGTGCGCAAAGCATATGAACTCAAGGCTGAAAAGTACATTCGCATGGATGGTAAAATCAATTTTAGTGAAGGCGGCGCTTTTCACGATGTGCCACTAGTCATCGAAAAATTTGGAATTGTTCCTTATGAAGTCTATACAGGGCTCAACGGGACCGATAAATACAATCATGGTGAAATGTTCAATCAGCTCAATGCTGTCATGACAGATATTCTTGCACGTTTGGGCAGCCCTGAAGGCATTACCGACGACTGGAAGCGCAAGTTCAATAGCATGCTCGATATGTACATTGGTAAAGACATCGAAACTTTCCAATACAATGGCCAACGTTTCACTCCAAAGTCTTACGCAGCCTCTTTAGGTTTGGACATGAAAAACTACGTTTCACTTACATCATTTACCAACCATCCAATGTATAGCCAATGTATGCTCGAAATCCCTGACAACTGGGCTTGGGGCACGAGCTACAACGTAGGTATGGAAGACCTGGTCGAAACTACTATTCATGCACTTAAAAGTGGTTACACTATTGCTTGGGGTGCCGATGTATCTGAAAATGGATTCAGCTTTAAAAATGGTTTAGCTATTGTTCCATCTGATCCAGGAATGATAGAAGTAATTGGCAAGGATGACAAACGTTACAACAATGCAGGTGCTGAGCGCAAATCAAATGCGTTCTTGGAGCCAATGAAAGAATTGGAAATAACACCTGAGCTTAGACAAAAAGGCTATGACAACAAAACCACTACCGATGACCACGGTATGCATATCGTTGGCCTTTGCCAAGACCAAAACGGCACGCGTTATTTCTTAGTAAAAAATTCTTGGGGCACAAGCAACCTACCACAAGGCTATTTGTATGTATCTGAAAATTACTTCAAATTCAAAACCATTAATATTTATCTGCATAAAGATGGTGTACCAACAAATTTAAAAAACAAATTAAATTGGTAGCCTGTTAGATAAGATACTTAACTTATTGATAATCAAAAGAAAAAGTGTTCAAAGTGTCATTTGAACACTTTTTCTTTTTTATTGTTATTTTTGTACTAATAACAACTCGAATAAAATGAAAACTGTAGGTGTAAACGGATTTGGCCGCATCGGTCGTTGCTTCACAAGAATAGCTTTACAAGATCCTCAAGTTGACGTGGCGCTTGTCAATGATTTAGCTGATGTGAAAACGCTTGCCCATTTGCTCAAATACGACAGCATTCACGGACCATATCAACTATCTTTTGAGATTGATGGCAATACCTTGATTTTTGAAAACGGTAAAAAATTAGTCTTCATTAGTGAACGCAACCCAGAGCTGATCAATTGGGCGGCATATGGCGTTGAGGTTGTCATTGAAGCCACAGGTTTGTTCTTGACACGCGAGGCTGCGTCTAAACACCTCATCGGAGGGGCAAAGCATGTTGTCATTAGCGCACCTGCCAATGACGAAGATATCCCTTCTGTTGTTTTAGGTGTCAACGATGATCAAATCGACTGGACAACCACAGTTGTTTCCAATGCGTCTTGCACCACCAACAATGCTGCTCCTATGGTGAAAGTTCTTAAGGAATTACTCGACATCGAGGTGGCCTATATTTCTACTGTTCATAGCTATACTTCTGATCAGCGTTTACACGATGCGCCACACAAAGATTTGCGTCGTGCCAGAGCAGCGGCCAATAGCATCATACCCACTTCTACAGGAGCTGCGAAGGCAATCACCCGCATTTTTCCTGAATTAAGAGGTAAAATTACCGGCGGAAGCTTTCGTGTGCCTGTTTCTGATGGTTCGGTTACCGAAATGACAATCGTATCAAAAACGGCTGTTACTGCCGAACAAATCAATGCGGCAATGAAAGCAGCAGCTGCTGGTCCGCTAAAGGACGTTATGCAATACACAGAGGATCCAATTGTTTCTGTAGATGTATTGGGAAATCCGCACAGCGTTGTCTTTGATGCGGGCCTTACCACCGTATTTAATGGCCTCATCAAAGTTGCAGGCTGGTACGACAACGAAGCGGGCTACTCCAATCGTTTGGTAGACGTCGTTAAAAGATTTTAAGCTTCTAAAGCCTGAACTCCAGGCAAGGTTTTTCCTTCGAAATACTCTAAAAGTGCACCTCCACCTGTGCTCACATAACTCACTTTTGAGCTGAGGTTGAATTGCTGTACAGCTGCAGCGCTATCGCCACCGCCAATTAAACTGAATGCTCCGTTTGCAGTTGCTTCAGCTACGGCCATTGCTATGTTTTTGGTACCGTCTTCAAAAGCGGGCATTTCAAAAACGCCCATCGGTCCGTTCCACAATATGGTTTTACTGTCCAACAAGACAGCTCTGAAAGTTTCAATTGCTTTTGGCCCGATATCTAAGCCCATCCAATTGGCTTCTATTTCGCCTGAGTTGGCAATTTTTGTGTTGGCATCTGCGGCAAAGCGGTCTGCTACAATTGCGTCTACTGGTAGGTGAATTTGCACACCCATCGTTTTGGCCCGGGCAAGAATTTCCTTGCAGGTATCCACGCGCTCCTCTTCGCAGAGCGAAGCGCCAATTTGGCCGCCCATTGCTTTAAAAAACGTGTAAGCCATGCCTCCTCCAATAATAATATGATTGGCGATTTGCAATAGGTTTTCTACGATGAGTACTTTGTCTGATACCTTAGCTCCTCCAACAATTGCAGTAAACGGGCGTTCTGCTTCGTGCAATACTTTTTTGGCGTTTTCAATTTCGGCGTTCATAAGTAGCCCAGCCATTTTATCGTTCGGGAAAAATGAGGCTAATTGGGTGGTGCTGGCGTGTGCGCGGTGTGCAGCGCCAAAGGCATCATTGACATAACAATTGCCGTGTTTTGCTAATTTTTCTGCAAATGAATGGTCGCCTTTGGTTTCTTCTGTGTAAAAACGAACGTTTTCTAGAAGCAATACTTCGCCAGGTTGCAGTATGTTGCTTTTTTCGAAAGCATCATCACTGATGCAATCTGCTGCAAATTGCACTTTTACACCAAGTACTTCGCTCACTTTATCACAAATTTGAGCCAGTGAAAAAACAGCCTCAGGTCCATTTTTCGGTCGGCCAAAATGTGAAAGCAATACCACGCTTCCGCCTTGATCCAAAATATGTTTCAAAGTGGGTAGCGCTGCTCGGATGCGTTTGTCGTCTGAAACGAGTCCTGTTGTTTTATCCATCGGGACATTGAAATCGACGCGAACAATAGCGCGTTTTCCGGCAAAAGCATAATGGTTGAAAGTACTCATGTGTGTAGATTGATGATTTATTTTTTATGAAAAAGACTGCCGTTGGCTTGCGCGCTTGGCATAATAGTGATGTCGGCAATACTGACGTGCGCAGGTCGGCTGACAATAAACGCGACGGTTTGCGCAATGTCCTTAGCTTGCAGTGCCTCAAAGCCTTCGTAAACGCTTGCAGCGGTTTGCGCATCTCCTTTAAAGCGCACTAAAGAAAATTCGGTTTCTGCCGCCCCAGGAGCAATGTTGCTCACTTTAATTTGATGAGGTAGGAGGTCTATGCGCAATGCCTTTGAGATGGCATCTACGGCATGTTTACTGGCGCAGTAAACGTTACCGCCGGCATATACTTCTTTGCCAGCAATAGAAGAAATATTGATGAGGTGGCTATTAGGGTGTTTTTTGAGTAAAGGAATAACGGCGTGGCTGACATACAGTAAGCCTTTGACGTTGGTGTCGATCATGCGGTTCCAGTCGTCTGAAAGGCCGGTATCTAGCGGTCCTCTTCCGACAGCAAGCCCCGCGTTATTGACCAAAACAAAGATGTTTTCTGAAATTTCAGCAGGCAAGGCGCCAATGACAGCGCGGACGTTGTCTTCGTTGCATACATCGAGTTGGGCAATATAAACTGGCGTTTGGGTGAGTGTTTGCTGTATTGCTTCGAGCCGCTCAGATCTGCGGGCTAATAAAACCAAGCCGAAGCCCATATTTTGAAGTTCTTGAGCCGTGGCTGCGCCGAAGCCTGAACTTGCACCAGTAATGATCGCATATTTCATGCTGCAAAATTGACAAAAAAAACGCAGTTGCTTGTCAAAATGGCAGTTTTTAGCGCATGGCATTTTTATTGAGAGGAAGAAACCATAAAAATAGAAACACAATGAAAACAGGTCAAATTCACGTTCAAACGGAAAACATCTTTCCGATTATTAAAAAATTCCTTTACTCAGATCACGAAATATTCTTGCGTGAGTTGGTTTCAAATGCGGTAGACGCCTCCCAAAAGCTCAAATTCTTGGCTAAAAATGGCGAATTCAAAGGCGAACTCGGCGAGCTCAAAGTAGAGGTTTTGTTAGATAAGGAGGCCAAGACGCTCACCATCCGCGACAACGGTATCGGCATGACAGCAGAAGAAATCGACAAATACATCAATCAAATTGCTTTCTCAGGCGCTGAAGAATTTGTAGAGAAATACAAAGGAAAAGAAGGTGCAGAACAAATTATTGGTCATTTTGGTTTGGGCTTCTATTCGGCATTTATGGTTGCCGAAAAAGTTCAAATCCGTACGCTTGGCCGCTACGAAGGTGCGCAAGCGGTGCAATGGGAGAGTAATGGTTCACCTGAATACACCCTCATCGACATCGAAAAAGAAAGCCGTGGTACTGACATCATATTGTTTATCAACGAAGAATCAGCAGAGTTTTTAGAAAAACAACGCATTCAAGGTATATTAGATAAATACTGCAAATTCTTGCCAATTCCAGTCGAGTTTGGCACCAAAACAGACTACATCGATTCTCCTGAAGGAGAAAAAGATGACAAAGGCAATATCAAGCGCGTGGCCATTGATGTCCCTAATCAAGTCAATAATCCAAGCCCGGCCTGGACCAAAGCACCCGTGGACCTCAAACAAGAGGACTACGACCAATTTTACCGCGAGTTATACCCAGCTACTTTTGAGCAACCGCTATTCCACATTCACCTCAACGTAGATTATCCTTTCAACCTTACGGGTATCCTCTATTTCCCAAAAATCAAAGAAAATGTTGAGGTCCAACGCAATAAAATCAATCTTTATAGCAACCAAGTATTCATCACAGACAGCGTCGCTGAAATTGTCCCTGAATTTTTGACCTTGCTTCATGGTGTCATCGACTCTCCGGACATTCCATTAAACGTCTCTCGTTCTTATTTGCAGAGCGACGGCAACGTCAAAAAGATTTCTGCCCATATCACCAAAAAGGTAGC
>CANHSA010000095.1 GCA_947463345.1 Flavobacteriales bacterium | reverse complement strand
GTAGCGGGGACAGGACTATCCTCCATTTCATTTCGGATGGACCTCATTAAGGGGCTTTACTAAGAAAAGCACAGACCGCTGCGCGGTCTTACTTTTTTATTTTCTTAACCTTCATTCAAGCAAAGCTTGATTCAGTTTCATCCAATAAAAAAAGCCAGTCATTTCTGACTGGCTTTTCTGAGTAGCGGGGACAGGACTCGAACCTGTGGCCTTCGGGTTATGAGCCCGACGAGCTACCAACTGCTCCACCCCGCAATATATCTTGAAACGTGTTGATTTCCGTATTGGGACTACAAAGATACGAACATTTTTGGGTTCTGCAAATTATGACATCTAAAAAAATGTTAGCGAACTGAAGGCCCTGCGCCAAATTCTTTTTCGGAGGACAAGAAGCTGAGTTTACCTTCCTCGTTTTCAGCCATTAGGATCATGCCCTGCGATTCGATGCCTCGGATTTTTCTGGGTTCTAAATTCAAAAGAACGAGTACCGTTTTGCCGATGATGTCCTCAGGGGCGTAGTGTTCGGCAATTCCGGATACGATGGTGCGGTGGTCTATTCCGGTGTCTACGGTCAGTTGGAGTAGTTTGTCTGCTTTTTCGACTTTTTGGGCGCTTAAAATAGTGCCCATACGGAGGTCCATTTTGGTGAAATCGTCGAATGCGATGGCGTCTTTCATGGGTGGGAATTTAGAGGTTGGGGCAGCTGTAGCCTTGAGTTTAGCAACTTCGGTTTCTACGAGCGCGTCTTCGATTTTTGCAAATAAGATTTGGACTTCTCCTATTTGGTGCCCAGCCGCAAGGAGGTCGGTGCGGCCGAGGTCTGAGAAATGAGCCCAAGAGGCGTTGAGCATTTTGGATAGTTTCTCTGCGGTTGCAGGTAAAAAGAGCTGACAGGCAATTTGCAAGTTAGCGGTGATTTGCAAGGCGAGATGCATGATGGTCTGAACGCGTTCCGGATCGGTCTTGACCAGTTTCCAGGGCTCGTTGTCGGCTAAATATTTGTTGCCGATGCGTGCAAACTGCATCATTTCGGCCTGAGCCTCGCGCAATTTGTAGGCGTAGGCTAATTTGGAGATGCGGTTTGGGATTTCTTTAATTTGAGCAATAATTTGAGCGTCTTCAGGCGTATATGCGCCCGCTGCGGGCACTTTGCCTTCGTAGTATTTGTTGGTGAGTACCAAAGTGCGGTTCACGAAGTTGCCCATGATATCGGCGAGTTCGGAGTTGACGCGGGTTTGGAATTCTTTCCAAGTAAATTCGGCGTCTTTGGTTTCTGGGGCAATGGCACTTAAGACATACTTGAGTTCGTCTACTTTGTCAGGATAGGCTGCTATGTATTCATGGAGCCAAACCGCCCAGTTTCTAGATGTCGAGAATTTATCGCCCTCTAGATTCAAGAACTCGTAGGCTGGTACGTTGTCTGGTAAAATAAAATCGCCGTGGTTTTTGAGAAGGATCGGGAAGATAATGGCGTGAAATACAATATTGTCTTTGCCAATAAAGTGGACTAATTTGCGGTCTTTGGCTTTGGATTTGAGCCAGTATTGCTCCCAGTCTTTGCCGTTGTCAAGGGCCCATTGTTTGGTGGCCGAAATATAACCAATGGGTGCGTCTAGCCACACGTAAAGTACTTTGCCATCGGCGCCAGGAAGTGGTACTTTGACACCCCAGTCTAAGTCGCGGGTCATGGCGCGTGGCCTTAGCCCTCCATTGATCCAGGACATACATTGACCAATGACTTGATTGCGCCACTCTTTGGGGTTGTGTTGTTGTTCGCCGTCTAAGATTCCCTCCTGAATCCATTCTTTGAGCCAGGTTTCGTGTTGGTTCATTGGCAAGTACCAATGAGAGGTTGTTCTAAGAACAGGGGTTTTGCCGCTGAGCGTAGAGATTGGTTTGATTAAGTCGGTAGGGCTGAGGTCGCTACCACATTTTTCGCATTGATCGCCGTAAGCACCCGCACTCTGACATTTAGGACAGGTTCCGGTGATGTAGCGGTCTGCTAAAAATTGTTGGAATTCTTCATCAAAATATTGTTCGGAAACTTCTTCAGTAAATTGACCTTGGTCATAGAGGCGCTTAAAGAAGTCGGCAGATGTTTGGTGGTGAAGTTCGCTTGAAGTGCGGTGAAAGATGTCAAAACTAATATTGAAATCTGAAAAAGCTTGGCGAATGATGCCGTCGTATTTATCGACGATATCTTTAGGGCTGAGCCCTTCTTTTTTGGCGCGTAGCGTAATGGCTGCGCCGTGTTCGTCTGAACCACATATAAATGCGACGTCGTGGCCATTCATGCGCAAAAAACGCACAAAGATGTCTGCGGGTAAATAGACACCAGCCACATGACCTAAATGAAGTGGCCCATTGGCATAGGGAAGTGCTGCGGTAACGGTATAAGTTGCTTTCGACATACCACAAAGATAGCAAATAAAAAAGGGACGGTTGCCCGTCCCTTTACAGTTCAAGTGGAGTTGAACTTATTTTTTCACAACATTGAATTGTGCAGTTTTACCGTTTTCAAGTGTTACGTTGAAAATGTAAAGACCTGACTGCAATGCATTGATGTTTACGTTGTCTTGACCAGCTGCAAGGTTTAAAGTAGTTGCCATTGCAACTTTTCCTGCAACGTCAGTAACTGTTAATTGAGCAGCACCTTCGCCTTCAATGGCAACAGTAACTACATCGTTTGCTGGGTTAGGGAAGGCCTTGCCAGCAACAGTGTTCAATTCTGCAACGTTTACGTCGTTGTCAGAAACGGCAATAGCTAAAGAGCTTGGAAGGTCAGATCCGAAACCAGCTGCATACCAAGTACCGTCGCTTTCGTTAGGCGCCATTGGTTGTAGATAGTAAGCTTCGTTCCAAGTAAGGTTTGTTCCGTTCTCATGACCCATGTAAAGGCTGAGGTTTACTGTTTGTACACAAGCAAGGTAACGTTGGTTGTCTTCAAGAGCTACTGGCGTAGTGAAGGCACCATATACTGTCTCGCCTTGAAGGTCACCAGGGAAATAATAGAAACCACTTGCAACTTCTGTAAGGGTATTGAACGCTAAGTTAGCGTCGTTGAGGTCAGCAAAAACGTCTTCCCATTTGTAAAGGTAAAGCGCCATTTCTTCGCCAGTCAAAAGTACACCTGAAGCTGTAGCTGTTGTTGCAGAGAACCAAATACCGTTTGCTTTTAAGCGGCTTGCATTTGCGTTGTCGATTACTTGACATGCAGAATACGTTTGGTTGTTAGTGCCTGGGCGGTAGTAGTTGCCACCTGAAGGTGTTCCTGTTGTTGCATCTGCTTGCGCGTAGCTGAACAATGAATCTGTAACTTTAAATGTAGTGACGAGGATATTGTCTGCATTGTAGTCGTCTGCACCACTTAACGCTAAAGTATAAGTAAGTGTGTACGTACCTGCTGGGTAAGAAGCCAAAGAGAAATTAGGCAAAGTAGAAGCACCGCCAGGGAAAACATCAAGTGAGTCGCCAGCTGCTAGGTTGATACCTGATGCTGTGTTGTCATAAACTGTAGCACCTGAAGGATTGGTAATTTTAGCATTCAATGACATGCCATTTTGCGCTTGGTTACCATAGTTGTAAACGCGTGAACCGAGGTCAAAGTTAAATTCAGTTCCGTTTTGAGCCAACTGAGATGGAATCATGGCTTGGCGCGGCAATAAAGTAGCTGCACCTGAAATACCACCATCGTTAGGGAAAAGACCGGTTTTGTTACCTAAGAACATTACAACAGGGCCATTTGCCATTTCAGCGATGAGTGCCAAACCGTCTGTGAGGTCTAGCATGACAACTGGAATAGTAACGTTAGCACCCGAAGCACCTGCACCCATTGCGATAACCTCACCTGGGTTGCGGTTCACAACAATGACACCAACTGCACCAGCGTTTTGAGCGTTCAATGCTTTTGCACCGAACTCACAAGTATTGCGGAATACAACGGCAATTTTACCTGTTAGGTCGTTGATGAGTGGGTTACAGCCTTCAGCAGAAATTGGATTGCCTTGAGCATTTAAGCCTGTAGAACCGTCATCTACAATTTTAAGGGTATCCTGTACATACGTACCTGGGATATTAAAGTCAGGTGTGCCCCAACCACCTGCAGGGTCTGCCCATGTGTGGGCGTAGTTGGCGACAATACTTTGTGGCGAAATACCCGCAGCAATCACCTGTGCATATGTAGTTGCGCTAAGCACTACTGCACTGATTGTAAGTAAAAGTTTTTTCATAGTTGATTTTTTAGATTTGACCCTAAAGTTAAGGATTTTTGAAATTTAAACAAATATGAATGAATATTTAGCAAAAAAGGGCGCTTGTGCGCCCTTTTTTATCGATAATTTTTATCTAACTATTTAAACCAAATAATCAAGTAATAAAAAATAGCAGCTAATAAACCACTTACCGGGATAGTGAGAATCCAGGCCCAAAGTAAATTGATGGTTACGCCCCAACGCACCGCGCTGAGTCGTTTGGTGGCGCCAACGCCAATAATTGAACCCGTAATGGTGTGGGTTGTCGAAACTGGGATTCCAAACTGAGATACCGTAAACAGGGTCAGGGCCCCTGCTGTTTCGGCGCAAACACCTTCCAGCGGCGTCACCTTGGTGATCTTAGTTCCCATTGTTTTGACAATCTTCCAACCACCCATTAAGGTTCCGATGCCAATCATGAGGTAACATCCGAAAGCTACCCAAAAAGGCATGGTATCAGAATGTACTTTTGTTTTGATTTTATGACCTTCTCGTAATTCTCCAGTACTACCATCGATATACTCGCTAAAAACACTTGCATATTTATAGGTTGTATCAATTGTTTTATCCACAAAGATGGTGTCGTTAGTTTTAGCATCACAAAGCGCATCGCCGAAAGTAAAAATTTCGATTTTGTGCATTTCGCTGTCAATAGCTTTGAATGAAGGTGCGCCTTGAACACTTGTGATTGTTTTTCCTTCTTCTGAATAAAGTGAAGTTCCAGTTGCTGCATCGATAACAGATTTATGGTCGATGAAGTAAATGTTACCGTCAACTTCGGCAACTTCAGGTTTGAACTTGTGTTTTTTGCCACTTTCATCATTGAATTCAATTTGCATGAGCTCAGTGATTTGTAGATCTTTCGGAACTGGTTTGTCTAGTTTTCCTTCGCGACCCATATTACCGTACACAAGTAACGCCGCACAAATAATACCCATTACTTTTTGGGAGTCGGCACCACCATGGCCTAAAGAAAAGGCCGCTGAAGATAAAAGCTGAAGTTTCTTGTGCATGTTCGCTTCTTTCACAGCTGAAGGACGCTTAGACCCATAGGCAATTTCAAACCAGATATAAACTAAGATAAACACTGCGATCATGCCGATGACGATATACATCATGATTGGTTTCATGTCGATGAATTCAATCATGTACTCCATTACGGCAATAGTTACGCCAGAAAGGAGCAAAATAACGAGCATTTTTTTCCAGAATGATCTTGATATGGTCACTACAGCAATCAGATAAGCAATGAACCCGCCAATAATTGGTGCTAAAAAGATGAACAACACAACTTTAAGGATTTCTCCACCTTCAATAACTCCAAAACCTGCGTGAGCAACTGCTGCACCCGCAAAACCACCAATGAGTGTGTGAGAGGAAGAGGAGGGAATCCCGAGCCACCAGGTAAGTAAATTCCAGAAAGTAGCGGCTAAAAGGCCTGCAAGGATAACCCAGAGGTCGATGGCGTTGTTGTCTACTGTTTTTGCAACTGTATTACCGACACTCATGTCGAAAACCCAGAATGCGATGACGTTAAACATGGCTGCCCAAAGTACGGCCTGAAAAGGCGTGAGTACTTTAGTAGAAACAACCGTTGCAATGGAATTGGCTGCGTCGTGAAACCCATTGACTAAGTCAAAAAGCAGCGCGATGCCAATTACGATGAGTAATAAAGTAAACATTTGTTTTGCTTTAAAAAATGAATAGAATCGCTTAAGCGTATTTAACTACGATAGATTCGATTACGTTACCCGCGTCTTCACATTTGTCAGTAGCAGTTTCCATTACCATGTACAACTCGCGTCTTTTGATGAGTTCTTTGGCGTCAACGTCAGAGTTGAATAGTTGCTCAATGCTCATGTCAAAGATATTGTCGGCATTGTTTTCGATGCTATTGATTTTGATCACACACTCAATGATTTTTTGGGTGTTTTTAAGGTTGCGCAATTCCATCACGGCAGCTTTCACAGCAATTACAGCGTCGTTGATAGCTGCTGCTGTTTTTTGAATACCCTGATCAGAAATCGGATCAATTTTATAGAAGTTGATTTTCTTTCCTGATGCATATATATAATCAGCGATATCGTCTAATGCAGATGCAAGCGCGTGAATGTCTTCACGGTCAAATGGCGTAATGAAGTTTTTACCGAGTTCGATGAATATTTCGTGGGTGATATTGTCGTTTTGGTGTTCGATATCGCGCATTTCGTTGATTAATGCTGCACGTTTGTTGAACTCAGGCTCATGAACTACTTGTAGAAGTTTCTGAGCGATCAGCTCTAAGTTGTTACTGGCGTCTTCAAATAACGAATAGAACACCTTGTCTTTTGGTAAAAAATAACTTAAAATTCCTGCCATAATTTTTGATTTAATGGAGCAAATGTAGGCTTATCCACATGTATACCGAAGAACCATGCAGTTTGTTAACGTAAACATAACATTGCTCGTAGGCTTACTTATAAATATCAAGGGAGTCTACTTTTACTCCTCGAAAACGCTAGGTGTAATATTATATAAATGTTAAGAACATTATATAAAAGTTAAATGAAAATAAATTTAATGTTATCTCAATGTGAAGGATATAATTTTGGGCTCGAAATTAAAGCGAGAAAAAATGACAAAATTTTATTCGGCAATGATTGGCCTTTTGTTAACGGTCGGTTCTTTTGCACAACAACCAGCGGACACTACAAAAGCGAAAGCACCCGCACCTTCTAAAAAATGGTATGAAAGCATTCAGTTGCGAGGATACATGCAAGTGCGTTACAACGGACTGCTCCAAACAAATGAAGACTTGGAATGTGAACAATGTGATAAAAGCTGGGGCGGAGATAACGACTTCTTTGTGCGCCGAATGCGCCTTATTTTTTATGGTCAAGTGAGTCCGAGGGTTTATTTTTATATCCAGCCTGATTTTGCTAGTGCGCCATCGTCAAGTGCGATGCATTTTGGTCAGTTGCGCGATGCTTATTTTGACGTTGGTCTTGATCAAAAGAATGAATTCCGTTTCCGCATTGGCCAGTCTAAAGTGCCTTACGGTTTTGAAAACATGCAATCTTCCCAAAATCGTTTACCTTTAGACCGTGCAGACGCCATGAATAGCGCTGTTACCAACGAACGCGACCTCGGTGTGTTCTTTTACTGGGCACCTGCCAAAACGCGCAAGTTGTTTTCGTCTTTGGTGAGTGAAGGCTTGAAAGGATCTGGAGATTATGGCGTGTTGGGTATCGGTGTATATAACGGCCAAACAGCCAACCGTCCTGAATTAAATGCAAACAAACACATTGTGGCACGTGCTTCTTATCCTTTTCAATTTAAAAATCAAGTGATTGAAGCAGGCGTTCAAGCCTACAAAGGACAATTCACACTTTTGTCGACAACATCAGGTGTAGATACTTATACGGATAAACTTTACAATGATGAGCGCGTAGGAGCAACATTTGTCTTATATCCAAAACCTTTTGGAATTTTAGCGGAGTACAACATCGGTCGTGGTCCAGAGTATGACAAGTTTACAAACTCAATCATTGAAGCTCCGCTTAAAGGAGGATTTATTACAGCGAGTTACAAGCTGGATTTCAACGGACAGACTTTAAT
>CANHSA010000094.1 GCA_947463345.1 Flavobacteriales bacterium | reverse complement strand
CGTCAATTTCCCGACCTTCCTTATTACGTAGATGGTGTTGCCGCGCCACTTTCAAAAAACGGCAGCTTCATTGGTCATCATATTATGGTTCCAAAAGAAGGTGTTGCGGTGCACATCAATGCCTTTAACTTTCCTATTTGGGGCATGCTCGAGAAAATCGCGGTCAATTTAATGGCGGGTGTCCCGGCGGTAGTGAAGCCATCAGAATACACATGTTTCTTGACCGAAGTGATGGTCCGCGACATCATCGACTCTAAAATTTTACCTGAAGGTGCCCTGCAATTGATTTGCGGTTTAGGCCGTGGCATTCTGGACTCCGTCTCAGCTGGCGACACCGTTACTTTTACAGGTAGTGCAGCTACAGGCAAAATTCTGAAAGGCTTGCCGATCATATCAGAACAAAGTGTGAGTTTCAATTTAGAAGCCGACTCTCTGAATGCAACTATCTTAGGACAAGCTGCTGTTCCTGGCACTGAAGAGTTTGATTTATTTGTCAAAGAATGTGTCAAAGAAATCACCATCAAAGCAGGTCAAAAATGTACGGCCGTACGCCGGATCATCGTTCCTGAAAACTTATTGGATGAGGTTCAGGGTGCAATTGCGGCACGCTTGGCGAGTACCAAAATCGGCGATCCTTCAGCCGAAGGCGTTCGTATGGGAGCGCTTGCCACCAAATTGCAAGTGGAACGCGTCAGCGCAAGTGTGGCCGAACTAGCCAAAACCCAACAAATTGTTTATGGCAACCTATCTGATTTTGAGGTAATTGGTGCAAACAAAGAAGTGGGAGCTTTTTTCCCACCTGTGTTGTTCCGCAATGAAAATCCGTTTACTGCTACGGCGGTTCACGAAATTGAAGCATTTGGCCCAGTAGCGACCATCATGCCTTATAAAGATATGTCTGCAGCTGTTGAATTAGCTAAAATGGGCAAGGGCTCTTTGGTTTCTTCTATCGTCACACCGGACAACAGAGAAGCAGTTGAATATGTAGTTGGTGCCGCAAGCATGCACGGTCGAATTTTAGTGCTCAATAAAGATTGCGCTAAAGAAAGTACTGGCCACGGATCGCCAATGCCTTTACTCACACACGGAGGCCCAGGCCGAGCGGGTGGTGGCGAAGAAATGGGCGGAAAACGCGGTGTTTTACATTATTTACAGCGCACGGCCATTCAAGGCCACCCAACCACAATTACAGCCATTACCCAACAATTTCAAGTTGGTGCCGACATGCCAGAGGCACAGCCGCACGTATTTAGAAAACACTTTGAAGAGTTGGTTGTGGGCGAAACCGTATTTACGCACAAACACACCGTTACAGACGCCGATATCGTCAATTTTGCGAATGTATCAGGCGATAACTTCTATGCACACATGGATGCTACTTCGTTGGAAGGAACCATTTTTGAACGCCGTGTAGCCCATGGTTATTTCATCTTGTCGAAAGCAGCCGGTTTGTTTGTCGATCCTAAGAAGGGCCCAGTTTTACTGAATTACGGAATTGAAGAGGCGCGATTTACGAAGCCTGTTTACCCTGGAGCTACAATAGGGGTGCGCTTTACGGTAAAAGAAAAGGTCGATCAAGAGAAGCGTTCACCAGAAGACATCGCAAAAGGTATTGTGAAGTTCTTAGTAGATGTCTACGACGAAACCGGAGAAACTGTAGCTCTTGCCACCATTCTGACAATGGTCAAGAAGCTACACGACGCTTAACAAATCTTAATCTTTCTGTTCGGCAAACTCAATCTCGAGTTTGTCGGTGTCGTAGTCTGGCTCTTCGTTGTAGATATCAAAGTAGGGCTCTTGAAACGACTTCACGCTAAATTTGCGCTCAAGCGTCAACAACAGCGCTGGCAGAATGATTAAGTTCGTTGCCATCCCGACCATAATGGTAATGGACACCAATAAGCCCAGCGCTTTGGTACCACCAAACTGCGAGAAGACAAACATCAAGAAGCCAAAGAAGAGAATGACGGAGGTATAGAAAATACCTAAGCCGGTTTCACGCAAGGAGTGAAGGATCGCAAAGCGCACATCCCAGGCGTGAAGCTTGAGCTCATTGCGGTACTTTCCTAGGAAGAGAATAGCGTTATCTACAGTGATCCCGAGCGCAATACCAAAGACTAAAATTGTAGATGGCTTGAGCGGAATTTGAAAATATCCCATAATGCCCGCTGTAAAGAGCAACGGAATGATATTTGGAATCATGGATACCAGAATGATGCGCATCGAGCGGAACAAAAAGGCCATCATGATCGCAATAGAAATGATGGCAAAGATCAGACTCTGTAATAGATTTACAAATAGGTATTTGGTGCCTTCGGTCTGAACAACTTTAATCCCTGTAAAGACCAAATCGTATTTTTCGGCATCGATAGCGCTTCTGAGGTGTTTGTTGAATTGTTTGTTCCCGGCGTATGCTTTGATTTTTTCAGGGTCCATGTCCAAAGCCATTTGTTTTTGGTCATTGCCTTTTGTCACTAATGCTGTAAGGTTGTTAAATACACCTGTGTGCTCATAAATAATGCTGTCTAGGGCAGCTGTATTTCCTTTTGTAATTTTAGTGTAGAGTCGGTCTAGTGTTTGCTGGTCCGGATTGAGGATTTCGTTGGTTTTGATTTTAAGTGCATCTAAGGCTGGCCCCACTTTGTCTACGTTGAGGTCTTTCATTTGCATGCGGATGCGCAGCGTTGTTTTACTCGTATCAACAAGGTTTTTTAAAGTGATAGAACCACCGTTTAGACTACTTAAGTCAAGTTTGTCGATGTACTTTTTAAGCCGGAGTTTGTCGCGATTTGATATCAGGGTATACTTATTTGGGTCGCCACCGTGGTAAGCCATGTTGATTGACTTGATGAGGTCGACATAAGAAATGCTTTTAGAAAAGAGGGTGTCTTTGGCAAAAGTGCTTTGGATTTCCTCCACCTTGCGCATGGTTTCAGCATTGAATAAGCGCCCCTTTTCTTTATAATTAACGGTGATTTCAAATGGAATAGAACCACCAAAATTGCGCTCTACGAATTTGAGGTCTTGTAAGATAGGGTCGTCAGGTGGGAGGTCGCTGGTTACGTTACCAGTGGAAATAATTTTAGTCATGCCGTACAGACTAAAGATGACGAGCAACACGGATGAAACATAAACCCAAGGACGATACTTGGTAACTATTTTAACTATGATTTCTATGAAACCTTGCGAATAAACGCGGCTCAGGTGTTTGAGGTGACGTGGTTTTGGCGGCTTAGCGAACGAAGCAAAAATGGGAATGATCGCCAAGGAAAGCACAAAAACCATCATGATATTCCAGCTGGAAATCAAGCCAAATTGTGCGAGTTTATCGGAACTTGTAAAAGTCACAAAACCAACTGCTGTCGTGAGGTTGGTTAAGAATGTAATTGAACCAATGCGCTTGACCATGACAAACAAAGCCCGCATTTTATTTTCAAGTCGCACATATTCTTGGTGATACCTTGTGATAAGAAAAACACAATTAGGCACCCCGATGACAATCAGGAGTGGCGGAATAAGCGCCATAATGATCGAAAGCTCATAGCCCATAAAGGCAATACTGCCTAGTGCCCAAATCACGGAGATAAACACCACTACATTGCATAGTACTACCACATATAGCGAGCGGAAAAAGATGAACAATAGGAGCGAAGATGCTAAAATGGACAAGCCCAAGAAGATGTACATTTCGGCTACAATGCGCTTAGCGACCACTACGCGTATGTGAGGTAAGCCTGCAAAGTATACCTTGCCAAAATGGTTTTCGTATTCATTGGCAAGTTCTTCTATTTTGAGTACAACCCCAGATTTTTTAGGGTTGGACAGCACTTTTTCATCGATGCCGATCATTAATAAGGACACATTGCTGGTATCGTTGTAGAGCAGTCCGCGGTAGATTGGGTTTTTGCGGATCTCGGTTCGAACTGTACCTATAGATTTGTCTCTAAAGGTGGTGTCTGAAAAGATGCGGTGTATTTCAAATTCATTTTTTTTGATGTTGTTGGTCATTCCGAAGAGGGTAGCTTCAGAGACAACGTTGTCAACTCCTTTGATTTTTAAAATTTGATAACCGAGCTCACGCCATTTTTTGAAGTTGGTTTCGGTGTAAAGGGAGTCTGTCTGAACGGCAATAACGAGCGTTGACCCATCTTCTCCAAATTGCAATTTGAACTTTTCGTAGTCCATTTGAATAGGGTCGTCTTTGGGTAGGGTATTGCCAAAACGGTTGTCAACTTTTAGGGCTGTGGCGGCATAGTAGCCAAAAAACACAGTGATGATGGCAACAATTGCCAGTATAAACAAGCGATTTCTTAATATAAAACTGGCTATTCTACTCCACATGTGACTAAATGTACAAAAAATTGAGGCGTGAAGTTACGAATTATTGTCTAATTGACTCTAATTAAACTAGTCGCAGGGCTTTTACTGCGCTTAAAGCTTCATTTTTAGACCCAACACTAAAGTTCTTGGCAATGCAGAGCGGTATCCCTGCGGTAGATTAGCCACGATTTGAAGGTTGTTTGCTATGTTTTGAATGGTGCCATAAAGCGTCCATTGTTTGTTTAGCTCCACATTGCAGGAGAAATCAATGATGGTAAAGCCCTTGATGCTATTTACAAGTGCATAATTTTCATTTGAAATTGCTACAATGCTCGGGTCTTGTCCCGGGGTGGTTCGGGTTGTTCCTAAATAATTTGCGCTTAATAGAGCGTTCCATTTTTTGTGTTCAACTCCGACACTGCAGTTTAATAAGTGTGGCGCAATAAATGGAATGAAGTCGCCGCTATTGATCTGGCCCACGCCCCAATCGCCACCACCATTTATAAATGTTTCTGCAAAGGTTGCGTTGGTAAAAGTATAATTCAGGTGGAGCGGCACTTGAATATTTTTTAAAAAAGGCAATTTCATCAGGTATTGAGTGCTCACCTCCAAGCCTTGAACCAATGCTTTGCCAGCATTGAATTGATCACCTGTTCCTAAACCACCACCTGAAATGTTATCGGAGCCCAGTAAATTTTGGTAAGCACTTCTGAACAGAACCGCTTGAATTTGCAATTTATTTGAAAGTAATCTGTAGCCGAGCTCATAGTTGAGCGCTTCTTCGGCGCGGGCTTGTTCTCCACTTGTTGTATTTGGCATACCAGGAGGTGAAAATCCTTTGTGAACACCAGTAAATAAGCTGTTTTTCTCGTTGAGATCATAATATAAGCTTGCTCCGGGAAGCCAAACCTGTATTTGGTTAACTGCACTTTTTAAATTGGCGCCGGTTCTTGCAAAATCTGCATTGCCATAGTTTAGAAAACTTAAAGTGATATGTTCTTGTCTGATTCCAGAGTTGAGAGTCCAATCTTTGTAATGGAGCTGGTAATTGAGATAACCTGCAAAGCTTGTGCCTTGTCTGATTTGGTTTTCTTGATTACCTTGTTCTCCGCCATCGGTCAAAATCATAAGGCCGGAGGTCATTTGGTATTTACTTTGCGTGCCAAATCTGTTGGCTTCGTCTTGATGCAGGCGCAAGCCGAGTTCTATGGAATGCTCAAGAGCTCCTGTTTTGAACTGATAACGCGCATTGGTTTGTAAGCCTTTAGTAATATAATGACGGGCCGCACTTCTGAAAATAACCTCACCATTGGTTTGTCCGGTCATGATCTGATAACCTAGCTGGTTCGTATTGTTGTCAGAGATGATGGCGTTGATACTTTGCCCGCCGAAACTATTTGCCCGCCCCCAATCGCGAAACGTTTGAGTTAGGTAGCCGCTAGTTGTAATTTGTAATTGTTTGAATGGCGTAATCACATGTTGTAAAACGACATGATTATGAAATAAATTCAAGAGGTCTTTTTGAGTGCCGGAATATCTGCGCAAAGGGTTTTCTTGAAAGTCAGTGAAGTTTAAACCCAAGTAAGTTTCATTTGCGTTCTCTTCGGTATGCAGCACTTTGAGCTGAACACTTTGTTGTACTCGAGTAGTAGCTTTGCTTTGCCAACGCACTTTTCCTAGGTAATCCTGACGATCAAAACCTGTATTTCCGCCGCCGTCAAGTTCTCTAAAGCCCCTGCTGGCCAAACGATTTATTTCAAATAAATAACTCAATTGACCTTTGGTGTCGCCCACCCAAAAGCGTTGCTGATTCATAGCAAAGCTACCATAACTTGCTTGTGCGAAAGCTTTAAATGTGGCTGGAATGCTAGTGGATAATAAATTGATAGCGCCACCGATGGTATACGGCCCATATTTGATTTGGCTACTGCCTTTTAGCACTTCTATTCCGCTCGTTCGTGCAAATGTTGGAAAATAATAGGCGGCGGGGTCGGCATATGCAGCAGGCGCCATTAAAATACCATCTTCCATTACTGTAATTTTTGCGCTGCGATTTACTGGCGTTCCTCGCAAACCAATATTTGGTCTTAAACCAAATCCTTCTTCGTCGCGCACTTGAATACCGGGCATACTTCGCAATACCTTATTGATATCGGCCTGATTCATTTTTTGTAGTTGTGTGTTGTTCACACGGCAACTCGATCCGCCAATGTATTTATTTTGGAATCCAATGATAGAAACACTTTGGGTTTCAATGGTTCGTAAGGAATCTGATGAAGGGCTCGTTTGTCCAATAGCTAATTCAGAAATCAACAGGGTTAGGAAAAATACACGCTTCATTTTATTTAGATTAAATATAAATAACGAGGCAAAAGTAGTAGGTACTAAGGCATTTGGAAATACCTACAAAGTGGTATTTTAAGATGTCGGTCGAAAAAATAAATAGCTTTGTCGTCCGAGAACGAATAATAAGAAGCAATGCCTGAGATTGTGCTGTATGGTTTTTTAACAGGGATAGTGATGAGCATCATGCTCGGCACGGTATTCTTTGCCTTGGTACAAAACAGTATTGATCATGGCTTTAGAACGGGTGTCTTCATCTCAATTGGCGTGATCACTTCGGATATTTTGTTGATTTCCTTGAGTTGGTTTAATGCAGAATTGATTCCGGAAGGAAGCACAACCGATTGGGTCGTTCGGCTTTGTGGCGCCACCTTTTTGCTTTTTTATGGCCTTTCTAATTTATTCAAAAAAGAAAATATAGCTTACCCAAAAACCGAGAAAAAACAAGTGGTTAAATTCATAACAATGGGCTTTTTGCTCAATGTGCTTAATCCAGGTAATTATATTGGATGGTTGGCAATTACCACACAACTTCAGACAGTTGCAAAGTATAGTTTGTCAGAGGCCGTAGTCTATTTTGTGGGCGCCTTGAGTGCGATTTTTATCATGGAATGTCTCATCTCTTGGGGTGCTTCTTTCTTAAAACCTTACATTACTGCGCGCTTTTTGCGCTTGGTAAATAGACTCGTTGGTGTCTTGTTTATTGGTTTTGCTATCGCGTTATTCTTCTACTAAGAAGCGGCCAAGATTTCCTTTTAGAAGAAACGATTCTGCGAAGGATTTTAGCTCTTCGAATTCTTTTTGTGCGTTTAAATCGCCGGCTAACGCCTGAGGGTTTGCAATCAATTTTTGGTAATCCAATAACTGAAGTGCTTTTACCTCACCATTTGTGATTTCGGCATAATTATAAAACAATTTAGCTTTCAGGTCAGTCAATACCACGTTGTCTTCGATTTTAGAGAGTTCGAATTTCAGTAGCAACGGCAATTTGCACCATTTATGAATGTCATAGGCTACAAAATCGCCCTGCGAATAAACAATAGTACTTTGTTTGGCTTGTCCAGTAAATGGATCAGTAATATCAAGAAATTCGATAGGTTGCGCGTTGTGTGGATGGCCGCCAAGCACGAGGTCAATACCTGTTTCTTTGCAAATTTGATGCATGTTATCTACAATTCTTTTGGACGGGTACGGCTGATACGCACAGCCCATGTGTAAAAATGCCACCAAAAATTCAGCGCCTCTTTGTCTGGCTAGCTTTGCTTGTTCTACAATCAACGAAATGTCAGGATGGGCTTCATTGAGGTTGAGGTGGTTTGCTAGGTAAGGTTTTTCAGGTGGGCAAACCAAGGCATTTAACGAAAACGTGTAGGATAAAAATGCGACTTTGATACCGTTTTTTTCTATGATCGGAAATTGGTCGCGCTCTTCAATAGACCTTGCTG
>CANHSA010000093.1 GCA_947463345.1 Flavobacteriales bacterium | reverse complement strand
TTTTCGCGTTAACGCCTTTTAACTTTACTTCTATTGCTGCCAACCTTTCCGCTGCACCTGCCATGATGGGCAATGTTGTGGTCTGGAAGCCTGCCGAAACTCAAATCTACTCTGCCCAAATCATCATGGAGCTTTTCGAAGCAGCTGGTTTGCCTGCTGGGGTTATCAATATGGTTACCGTTAGTGGCCAGGCAGCTGGCGAAGTTATTTTTGCACACAAAGAATTCGCGGGCATACACTTTACAGGTTCTACAGACGTCTTCCGTCAGCTCTGGAAAAACATCGCTCACAACATCGAAAACTACCGCTCTTATCCGCGCATTGTCGGCGAAACCGGAGGCAAAGACTTCGTGATGGTACACAACAGTGCCAACGCAGCAGAAGTAGCCACAGCGCTTTCACGCGGTGCTTTTGAATTCCAAGGTCAAAAATGTTCTGCAGCATCTCGCGCTTATATTCCAGAAAGCCTTTGGCCAGCAGTTCAAGAAATATTAGTGGCTCAGGTCAACTCCTTCAAACAAGGAAGCCCAGAAGACACCTCCAATTTTGTCAATGCAGTCATTAGCGAGCGCGCCTTTGATCGTATCGCCGGATACATCGACTACGTCAAAGCGCAGCCAGACGCCCAAATCATTACCGGTGGCACCTACGACAAATCAGTTGGTTATTATATCGCGCCAACTACCGTCGTGACCACCAACCCGAAATTCCGCACCATGGTCGAAGAAATCTTTGGACCTGTACTCACCATCTACGTTTACCCAGACGCGCAGTTCTCTGAAACTTTAGACCTCCTCGATCAAACTTCTGAATACGCGCTCACTGGCTCCATTATCGCTACGGACCGCTACGCTATTCAGTTGGCGAACCATAAACTGATGAATGCGGCAGGTAATTTTTACATCAACGACAAACCAACCGGAGCTGTTGTGGGTCAACAACCTTTTGGTGGCGCACGCGGGTCGGGTACCAACGACAAAGCAGGTGCTGCCATGAACCTCATGCGCTGGACTTCTGCACGTACCATCAAAGAAACATTTGTACCGCCTGCCGATTACCGTTATCCTTTCTTAGGTTAATTCTACTCAAAAGTCAGCTATGCGCTTTGTTGCACTTTTTGTCTTTTTTACCATATGGTCTTTTGGAGCCAATGCCCAGTGGCGTTGGTTCTTACAGGCCGAAGTTGGGGCCAACAAACAAGAAATTCAAGGGGCTTACCAACTTGCGCAACAACCCTTTGATCCGCAAGCTTTCTGGCGGGCAACTGCCGGAGGCGAACTTCAGTTTGGCTATACTTTTTTAAAGGTCCTTACTGCCTATAGCGGTTTGGGCTACGGTCATCAAAATGTAGCTTATCAGACTACCGAATGGGCCACCGACGCTACCGGTCAATCTTTTTTACTGCTTTGCAACAAAACCGCAACGGGTGAACTTCTTACCCTTCCACTCGGTCTCGACCTTAAAATTTTAAGTGTACACCTCGGTGGGGGTCTGCAATACCGTTACCGCGTTCAGGGCAGCATGCAAAAAGATTTCTACGCCTTTTATCCCGGAGCACCTTCTACCAATTTACTCAGTTCAGAAGTGGGCCCTAACACACAAGCCAAATTCGATATGGGTTATTTCGCCTATTTGCAATGGAACCCCACCAAAAGAATTGGTTTGCGTGCAAGTGCCTACCGCGGTTTTCGAGACCTCAGTAACGGCTTAGAAGTTGGCGCCTTTAATGAATGGCAACAATTATTCAATACCGAATCTTTCAGCATCAAAAATTTACAGTTCAATCTCGGCTTAAACATCCGTTTATCCGATTAAGTTAGTTGTTATGAAGTGGTTTGTTTTTCTTTGCTTCTTCGGTTTGCTCACGTCATTTGCTCCACCGAGTATCCCCGAATCCAAATTCGATTTACACGTAAGTGTAAGTGCTGTTGCTAGCTCCAAAGGTTGGATAGAATTTGCGCTCTACAGAAATCCCGACACCTTCGCCAAAGTGGGCACCACTTATCGCTTGTCGCGTACAGATGCCCAAAAAGGAATGGTGTACTATACTTTTAAAGACTTAGAAGCTGGCAAATACGCAGTTGTGGTTTATCACGATGTCAACCAAAACAAAATTTGCGACAAAAATTTCTTTGGGGTCCCGACCGAAGGCTACGCTTTTTCGAATAATGTCAGGCCAAACCTGAGTGTGCCAAGTTTTGAAGACTGCTGCTTCAAATTTCAACAAGATCGAAACGTCAGCATCAAGATGGTGTACTGATCCTCTATACGTTTAAATGAGTCTTTAATTGAGAAATAACCTCCTCTATTTGTTGCAGCAACGGCTGTCCGTCGTTGGTGATGACATAAGGGGTAAGGTTCATTTTTTCTGAATCGGCCCATTGATTTGCTATGCGCTTTAGCACGGCTTCCCGACTCAGGCCATCTCTTTTTTGCACCCGCTGAATTCTAGTTTCGAGCGGAGCTACCACTAAAATTGTAGCCGCCAACAGCTTATAAGCGCCGGTTTCAAAAAGAATAGCCGCTTCATTGAAAACAAGATCAGCAGTTTGTTGCTCGGCCCATTCGTTGAAGCGCTCCCGCACCAACGGATGCACCAACGCTGCAATTTGTTCCTTCAGGGCAGGGTTTTCAAATAGTTGTGTCGCTAATACGTGTTTTTGAAAGACGTCGTTTTGATAGCTCTCCTTTCCTAAAAGGGCGAGCAATTCTTTTTTTAGCAAAGGATGAGTAGCATATAATTTTTTGGCTTCTTCATCTGAATAGAATACAGGGTAGCCCATGTGTTCGAGTGCTTTTGCAACTGTGCTTTTTCCAGAACCAATTCCGCCACTCAAACCAATGTGTCTCATGTCCCGAAATTAGGAAAAGAAAGTTGTAAATTTGCAGTATGCCGCAAAAAGAATGGTTCGCCACTTGGTTCGATTCCCCTTATTATCATTTGTTGTATCAGCACCGCGACGACAACGAAGCACTTTTGTTTTTGAATCACCTGATCGCTCAACTTGCACTGGCCTCCAATGCCCACGTCCTCGACCTCGCCTGCGGAAAGGGAAGACACTCCATTACGCTTGCACAAAAAGGTTTTTCAGTTGTTGGGGCCGACCTCGCTGCCAATAGCATTGCTGCAGCCGAACAGAACCGTGTTGCGCTTGGGCTCGACAACCTGAATTTTGTGGTCCACGACATGCGCCAGCCGTTAGATGGGCAGCAATTTGACGCCATCTTTAATTTATTTACAAGTTTCGGTTACTTCGACACCCTCGAAGAAAACCAAGCGGTCTGCAAGTCGGTAGCTGACATGCTCGCCCCTGAAGGCTTGCTGGTCATCGATTTTTTGAACGCTCACAAAGTTTGTAAAAATCTAAAGCCAAGTGAAGTGATCAGCAGAGACGGAGCTCAGTTTAACATCGAACGTTGGCACGATCAAAAGCATATTTTTAAGCAAATTGAAGTGCTCGACACCCTTCAAAATACCGTTGTGGGTACTTTTACTGAACGTGTTCAAGCTTTGTCCTTAGCTCATTTTGAGGCCTTACTTTCTCCTTATTTTGAAATCCAAGCCAGCTTCGGATCTTATGCGCTTGACGCTTTTAACGAACAAGTCAGCGACCGCCTGATCATCATTGCAAAAAAGAAACCATGAATTTTTACGCTATAGAATTGATATTATTGTTTTCGGTGGCATTCGGTGGAGGTGTAGTGAGTTTTCTCAATGCGACCAACAAAAATCAATACATCAAACTCGCCTTAGCCTTTAGCGGTGGTTTTTTACTGGCGGTCATTTTTCAACACTTATTACCCGAACTCTATGGCGCACACGAAGGGCATGCCCACGCCCATTACCAAGCGCTGCCTACCTTTCAAGTTGGTGTCTTTATTTTAGTTGGTTTTTTGATACAGCTTGTTTTGGAGTATTTCTCTGGGGGCATTGAGCACGGCCACGTGCATGTGCACAAAGGGCAGGCCATGCCTTGGGCCTTGTTTATTTCACTGTCGGTTCACTCCATTATTGAAGGAATTCCGCTAGGCAATATGCTCCAAATTGGCGTTGATCAGACAGCAGTTCCGTACAACGCAAGTTTCTTTTGGGGTATTGTATTTCATCAGATTCCTGTAGCAATTGCCCTCATGACTTTGCTCTTGGCTACCAAGCTGAAAAGGCGCGACGCTTGGTTGGTACTCATGGCTTTTGGCTTTATGACACCGCTGGGTGTATTTTTGGGTTTGGGCATCACGACCGAACAATTAGGACTGAATGTTCAGCTCATCTTGGCGGTAGTGGTTGGGATGTTCTTACACATCTCAACCACGATTATTTTCGAAACCACCGAGAATCATAAATTCAATTTGCTCAAGCTGCTGAGTATCATACTTGGGGTGAGCTTGGCTTTGGGCTTGTTTTAACAGCCCGTTTTCAATTTTGTACTGATTTAGAAAGGAAGATCGTCGTCTTCTTCGGTGCTGGCGCCAACTCCTGGAAGCGGATCAGAACCCATGTTCATTGCTGAAGGGCCGTTGCTTGGCATGCCCATTCCTTGGCTTTGTCCTTGTTTTTCGATGCGCCATGCTTCGATGGTATTGAAATACTTGACCTCTCCTTGTGGGCTCGTCCATTCGCGGCCGCGCAGGTTAAAAGAAACCTCTACGCTGTCGTTTGCTTGAAATGAATCGAGCAAAGTGCATTTGTCTTGGGTGGCTTGAAAGAGGATGTCTTGTGGATACATAGAAGTGGTATCGGTTACGACAAACTCGCGTTTTTGAAATTTGTCAGAGATGCGTTGGGTGTCTTGGATGACTTTGATGGTGCCGGTGAATTTAAACATGGACTTGTTGTTAGTTATTAAAAGATAAAAGGGTGAGCCAGGCTTCTTCTAGTTGATTTTGAGCAAGTAACTCGTGAGCTCTTTGGTGTAAGGCTTGTTCGAGTGCAGTTGCGTCGTGCTCGAGGTCTAGGAAAAGTGTGGAAAGTTCGAGTAGTTTGTATTCGTTGACATCGGTTTCGTTAGGGAGTGCTTCGATGCCTGCAAGCTGGCCGAGGTCGTTGGCGCTCAGGAGCTGGCTGTTTTTGATGTCTTGGGGCAGGGCGTCATAACCAATGCCACAGGTGGTGATGGGTTTTTTGATTTCAAACATGGATTCGGTATTTGCTCTGCAATACCAGTCGCCGCCCATGCGGGCAACTAAATCGATTTTGTGTTGGTCGATGAGGCCGTTTTCATTCAGAAGGTCTTGGTGGATATGCATTTGGACGACCTCGCAAATGATAAGGTTGCCTGCACCGCCTTCTTGACCGAGTTCGATGATTTGCTGCACTTTGCATTCAAATTGCACCGGTGCTTCGGCGACGCGAAAGGGCGCTACTTTTTGGGAAGCGAGCGCGGTAAAGCCAGCCTTAACGAATTCGTCAACGCCAGGTGCATAAGGGGAGCTTGCGAGGCTCATTTGGTGCACCATGTTGTAGTTGACCACGTTGATCACGACTTCAGGAACTGCTTTGGCGTTGTTGAAGGTGTCTTTGCTTTGGCCGGTGCGCCCAGACCGAGCAGGTGAAAACACAAGTATGGGTGGGTTGGCACTAAAGACATTGAAAAAACTAAACGGCGCCAAATTGGCATTGCCCTCTTGGTCTAGAGTAGAGGCAAATGCAATAGGGCGAGGGCCAATAGCACCAAGTAAAAGTTGGTGCAAACGTTGGACGGTGAGTTCTTTGGGGTCTAGGCTAAGCATACTGTTTCAAAGTTAGCCAAAATTCGTAAATTGGCGTTGTGAATTTACGGACATCTCTTTGTTGTTTATTACTTTTTTTCAGCGCTCAAACCTTTGCGCAAAACAAGCGCAATGCCAATGGCGAACGACAAGGAAAATGGGTTTTTACAGGGAAAGATTATCCCCACAAAAATCTACCCAAAACCCAAAAGGTAGAAGAAGGTTATTATGTAGATGGCCGCAAAGAAGGCACCTGGATCAAATATTTTTCAGATGGTTCTGTGCAGCTCAAAGGAACGTATAACAACAACCGTCCGGAGGGGCCATACACGCGCTATTATCCGAATGGCAAAATAGCCGAGCAAGGCGAATTCAAAGCCAATGGTTACAAAGGTTTATTGCTGCGCTACCACGACAACGGCCAACTTGCGTACCGCGCTAATTTCAACAACCAAGGACAAGAAAGCGGCAAAGTAAGTTACTACCATCCAAACGGAAAGTTGGCCCTTAGCTATACGGTCAAGAACGGAGAGGTTCAGGGCCAAGTGTCGCGCTACAACACCAGCGGGCAACTACAAAGTTCATTTAATGTAGCACCAGATGGCGCTATTAGTTCGGTTCAGAAAGCAAACAACCAAACTCCAGTTGCAGCACCTAAACCTGTTGTCACCGCCAATGTATATCCGCCGCGGCTTACCAATCCCAAAACGAAAGGCCTGCGTTTTGTTCCGAATGGCTACAATAAGGTTTACAACGACAACGACGAAATCTGGATGGACGGCGAATTTAAAAACGGTCAATTATACGATGGAAAGGTCTATGACTATGACCAAGACGGCATTTTGCAGAAGGTCCGAATTTACAAATTGGGCAAGTATCATTCCGACGGACAACTCTAATCGCTGAGTTTTCCTTAAATTTACCCCCAAATTAACGACATGAAAGCATATGTTTTTCCTGGGCAAGGCGCCCAATTTTCAGGAATGGGCAAAGACCTCTACGACAATTCCGAACTTGCACGCAGTTTGTTTGCCAAGGCGAACGAAATTCTCGGATTCGATATCCAAAGCATCATGTTCGAGGGCTCCGATGACGCACTCAAACAAACAAATGTTACGCAACCTGCTATCTTTTTACACAGTACAATTCTTGCCGCTTGTCTTGGCGATAGCTTCCAGCCAGACATGGTTGCCGGCCATTCTCTAGGTGAGTTTTCTGCCTTAGTTGCCAACAAAACATTATCTTTTGAAGACGGCCTGCGTTTAGTGGCCAAGCGTGCCGACGCCATGCAAAAAGCTTGCGAATTGGCACCGAGCACCATGGCGGCCATTCTCGGTCTTGAAGACGAAGTTGTGGAGCGCATTTGCGCCCAAATCGATGGCGTTGTTGTAGCGGCCAATTACAATTGCCCGGGGCAGCTCGTGATTTCAGGCAGCCTTGCTGCCATAGATGCAGCTTGTGCTCAGTTAACTGAAGCTGGCGCCAAACGCGCGTTGGTCTTGCAAGTAGGTGGCGCTTTTCACTCTCCACTCATGGAACCAGCTCGCGAAGAACTCGCAGCAGCCATTGAAGCCACTCACTTTGCCCAACCAATTTGCCCGGTTTATCAAAATGTCAATGCACAAGCAGTTACAGACCCCGCACAAATCAAAGCCAATCTCGTTACCCAACTAACGGGTGCGGTTCGCTGGACGCAAATCATGCAAAACATGCTTGCCGACGGTTGTACAGAAGTTGTTGAAGTGGGCCCAGGTAAGGTATTACAAGGTCTTTTCAAGAAAGTAGACCGCGAAATTCCAACCAGTAGCGCAACCCTTTAATTTTTTTTGTGGAATAAGTGAAGCATCGGCATCTTTCAAGAAAACATGCTCATGAAAAACTTAATGATGGTGTGGATGCTCATGGTAGCAGCAAGCACAGTAGCCCAATCCGGAACCGGTGATGTCATCGGAACTTTCATTGATTTCAATACCCAACAGCCCATGGCCGGTGCAAAAGCCATGATCCGAGAAAACGGTCGGGTCTATTTGGCCTTGGCCAATGAAGACGGTCGATTTCGGATCACTGGTATTCCGGCAGGAACCTACCAAGTAGCGGGTTATTTTCAAAAAGACAGCACCGAAAAAGTAACAGTAGAAGTTCCGGTCGAGGCCTACGGCAACGCAGGGATCATTTATTTTCAGAACAAAACCCAAGACACCAAAGCCGTACGTGTAGGCGGTGGCCGCTACGAACAAGCGCGTATCCGCATTGGTGAAACACCAGTAACCACCTTAACAGCTAAAGAAATCAAGAACAGACCCGACAAATTTAGTGTCGTGGATATGGTTGCCAATTCCAATTCCGATGTCAAAAAAGACGAAGACGGCGGCCTTATGTTCCGCGGCGCCCGCAAAGGCGACATGATTTATGTGCTAGATGGCATCAAATCCAATGAGGTA
>CANHSA010000092.1 GCA_947463345.1 Flavobacteriales bacterium | reverse complement strand
GAAATTACAGGTGGTTTGGTGAACGGCACGGTTCCTTTAGATTACAATCCTTATTTTGCAGGTTGGGATAACTCGGGCACGATTCCAACAACAACAGTAAGTATTCATCATCCGTCTGGCGATATCAAGAAAATTTCTTTCGATGACAACCCCGCTACCATATCTCAAGCAATGGGTTCTACCGAAGCTAACTCTACTTGGACTGTTCAATGGGACCGCAACACCACCACAGAAGGAGGTTCATCTGGGTCTCCATTGTTTGACCAAAATCGACGCATTATTGGTCAGTTATGGGGCGGTGGCGCTTCTTGTCAGAATTTAACAGCTCCTGACTACTATGGCAGAGTTTCAAGTTCTTGGCAACCAACGGGCAGCAATAGCACCAATCAATTGAAGTTTTGGTTAGACCCATCAAGTTCTGGCGCAGCTTTCATCGATGGCTTTGATCCAAATAATGCAACAACTGTTGCACTAGATGCAGCGGTTTCAGGAGCAAATTTAACTGCTCAAGCGCTTTGCGCAGACAATTACCAACCAAGTGTTTCACTCATGAATGTGGGTACCACAACACTTACAAGTGCCCAAATCAGTTACCAAATAGATAACGGCACCGCCCAGCAATACAATTGGTCGGGCTCGCTCAATCAATGGCAATCGCAAACAATCACTTTGCCAACAGTTCAGCTTGCAGCTGGCGCTCATACTTTTTCAGCCACGGTAAGTAACCCAAATCAGGCCTTAGACGAAAACGCAACTAATAACCAATCGGTTGCAAACATTAATGTCACAGCTGTGCCTGAAACAATTGATATGTTAAAAGTAACCTTGCTTACCGATGACTATGCCGATGAAACCTATGTAGAGTTGCGCAACGCAGCAGGCGCCGTTGTTTGGTCTGAAGGAAACGAAAGTGTTGCGGGTAATTTTGGTACAAGTAATTTTCCAGCACCAAATGACCCAACCACACCTTTGCAAAACAACACTACCTATAACTACGATATTCCGCTCACAGCTTTTGAATGTTACACTTTTGTAATTTACGATTACTATGGCGATGGTATGGGTGCTTCGCAATGGGGAGGTACTAACGGCGCACTCTCATTAGCCGACAACAATTCAGTAAACATTTTTACTTTACCAACCGCTGATTTTGGCGATAGTGTGGCTGTAGTTGTGCGCCATATCGATGACGCCGGCCTTGACAATTCGGCTTTGAATTTTACTTTGGCTCCTAACCCAGCTCAGTCTGAGCTCAATGTGAATTGGTTCAATCAGGCACAAATGACTATTCAAGTCTATGACGTATGTGGCAAGCTTCTTTTTACAAGAGAAGTGGAGGCAAGTAGTGCTCAGCTCAACATTCAAGGACTTTCGGCAGGCACTTACTTATTGCAACTGAATGGCAACAATGGCACGGTAGTTCAGAAGAAATTTGTCAAGCAATAAACTGTCAACCATATGAGTGGGCTTTACTTGCACATCCCGTTTTGTCGCAAGCGCTGCACTTACTGCGATTTTCATTTCTCTACTACTTTTGAAAATTACCGAAGTAGTTTAATACGTGCGTTAGTAAAAGAGCTAGTATTAAGAAGTACAAAATTTAATGGCTCGATACAAACAATTTACTTTGGTGGTGGAACGCCAAGTATTTTAAATGAATCAGAGCTCAGCCTTATTTTTGACACCATAGGACAACACTACATTGTTGCTCCTGATGCTGAAATTTCATTCGAGGCCAATCCGGAGGACATCACTGTCGAGAATTTAACTACATGGAAGTCTGTCGGGATCAATCGCTTGAGCATTGGTTTACAAACTTTTTCTGATGCCGACTTACAATGGATGAACCGGGCGCATTTGGTCAGCGACGGTCTTGAAGGCATTAGGTTAGCGCAGCAGTTGGGTTTTGACAACATAAGTGTGGACCTCATTTACGGCCTACCGGGTCAATCTTTAGCAGCTTGGCAAGCTAGCCTAGACGCTGTTTTCAAACTTGGCGTGCAGCACCTTTCGGCTTATTGCCTCACCATTGAACCCAAAACAGCACTCAATCATTTAGTGCGCAAAAAGAAACTACAACCAGCAGATGAAGTGCTGCAGAGCGAGCAGTTTTTGGAATTGCTTACCAAAGCAAAGTCTTTTGGTTTCGAGCAATATGAAATCTCTAATTTTTCTTTACCGGGCTTGCATTCCAAGCATAATAGTTCTTACTGGAAATTTCTACCCTATATCGGAATAGGACCTTCTGCACATTCTTTTGATGGCCGCCAAAGGCGTTGGAATGTGCGCAACAATACTATTTATACAAAAGGTGTTGGCAAAAATGAGATGTGGTACGAGACCGAGCAGTTAAGTGCCAACGAGTACCGAAACGAACAAATTTTGTTGGGTTTGCGCACGGCTTGGGGCCTCGATTTGAATGCTTTGAAAGCTGGCTTTACAGTAAAAGAAAACGCGCAAATTGAAGAATTTGCGCGCTTAAATTGGTTGACTTTAGCCGATCATAAAATGATCCTAACCGAAGAAGGTAAGCTTCATGCTGATGGCATTGCCGCTGCTCTTTTTCGTTTAGATTAACAAAATTCGTCGTAGGCTGCTTGAAGGTTGGCCGCAATCATTTGCGCGCTACCGCCTTCGATGTGGTGTCTTTCTAGAAAGTGAACTAACTTACCTTCTTTAAACAACGCGATAGATGGGGATGACGGCGGGTAAGGCAAAAAGTATTTTCTTGCTTGTGCTACTGCATCTTGATCTACGCCAGCAAAGACAGTGGTGAGTTTGGCGGGTGCTTTGTCATGCTGAATGGAGAGTTTTACTCCTGGGCGCATATTGCCAGCCGCGCAGCCGCAAACGGAGTTAACGACCACAAGAAGTGTGTCGGTGCTTGCTGAAACGGCAGCATCTACAGCGGCAGCATCTAGTAATTCTTCAAACCCTACTTTTGTAAGGTCTTCTTTCATGGGTTGAACGAGTTCTGCTGGATACATATCAATAGTTTTTTACAAAATTAAACAAGTCTACAAGAACCTGTGTCATTTAGGTGTCATTTCTCGAGGTACTTTAATAAGGTTTGAACGGTAGGTTGACGCTTCACTTTTTGTTTTTGCGCCATCCCAAATGTATTTCGAAATACCGCTTTGTGGTCGCGCATGTAGTCGAGGTAATGCACAAACTTTTTGGCAGTATAAAATTGCGGGCTTTGCTCAATGATAGAAAGACTCATGTAATCGGCGAAGTAGCGGTTCTTTTTATCCAAGGCAAAGGTGAAGCGACGTTTTTTAGCTGCTTTTTTTAATTGGTGTAGGTAGGTGTCGTAGCGACAAAGCAAGAGCGTATTCAAAAGCTGATAGTTGTCAAAAGCGAGTTGATGATCTTTGTAGCCGCGCATTAGGTCTTTATATACCTGATTGAGTTGTTTGTTATTTTCACGACCTCTGTATACATAAGCAAGATTTGCTTTTAAAATGGTTGGTGCTTTATCGTCGGCTGCCGACCAAAGATAGTGTTCGGAAAGATCTTTAAAATGACGCACCTTGACAACGGAATCTGGTACATAAGAAACCCCAATTGGTATAGCGGCAAAGGTCGGATTGTGGTACTGAAAAGATAAGCCGGCAAGTGATTTCTGGGCGGCTATACCGTCTAACATGATGAGGTCAAAACCTGGTTCCCAAGGGTTATTTTTGATGGCTTTGCGAATGGAATTGGCCGAAAGATCTAGAATTGTTAGGTCGATATCCCTGCGCTTGGCAATTTTGAGAAATACCTTTTTTTGACTTGCGGTCATGAAGTTTTGGGCAAGTGTGAGTTGCTTTTCTTTTTGAGGCTGCGCTTCATCAATAGCACAACCCGTAAAGAGTAAAAGGAGGTAGAGGAATAAAAGATTACGCACCGGTGAGTTTTTTAATTTCATTGAGTTTGAGCAGTGCTTCTACGGGTGTTAAGGAATTGATGTCGGTCTGGACGAGTTCGTCGTGAATTTGTTGCAGCACGGGGTCGTTGAGTGCAAAAAAGCTCAATTGTACATCTTGGGCAATGGCCTGAACCGCTGGTTTGCTTGATTTTGTATTGGATCCGCTCCCCACACTTGCGTGGCTAGCCTCTAGGTCTTTGAGCACGGCTTCTGCGCGCTTTACTACAGGTGCTGGCATACCGGCAAGTTTGGCCACATGAATACCAAAAGAGTGCGCCGAACCCCCAGCTACTAATTTTCTAAGAAAGAGCACTTTTGATCCGAGTTCTTTGACACTCACGTTGAAATTGCGAATGCGCTCAAAACGGTTGGCCATTTCGTTGAGTTCGTGGTAGTGTGTAGCAAATAGCGTTTTTGCCTTGGCTTTCGGATTTTCATGGAGGTATTCGGCAATTGCCCATGCAATAGAGATGCCGTCGTAGGTGCTAGTGCCTCGACCAATTTCGTCGAGAAGAATAAGGCTGCGCTCAGACACATTATTAAGGATGCTTGCCGTTTCGTTCATTTCGACCATGAAGGTAGATTCACCAGATGAAATGTTGTCGGAGGCTCCAACTCTTGTAAAAATTTTGTCGACGATGCCAATTTGAGCTGAACTTGCGGGCACAAAACAACCAATTTGCGCCATGAGCACAATGAGGGCAGTTTGCCGAAGAATGGCGCTTTTACCGCTCATGTTGGGCCCGGTAATCATGATAATTTGTTGGCTGTTGGTATCGAGGTGTATGTCGTTGGCAATGTAGCTTTCGCCAATGGGCAAGCGTTGTTCAATGACCGGATGCCTGCCTTCTTTGATGCTGAGTTCGTGGCTGTCGGTGAGTGTGGGCAAACAATAGTTTTGAGCAAGCGCAACTTTGGCAAAAGAGAATAGGCAGTCGAGTTGTGCGATGAGCTGCGCATTTTTTTGAATAGGCCCGATAAAGTCAGACATTCCAAAAATGAGTTGTTGGTAGAGCTGCTGCTCAATGTGCAATATTTTTTCTTCGGCGCCCAATATTTTTTGCTCGTATTCTTTGAGTTCTTCGGTGATATAGCGTTCTGCTGAAACCAAAGTTTGTTTGCGTATCCAAGTGTCGGGCACTTTGTCTTTGTGCGTGTTGCGCACTTCGATGTAGTATCCAAATACGTTGTTAAAGGCGATTTTTAGACTCGAGATTCCGGTAGCTTGGATCTCGCGCTCTTGTATTTGCTCTAAGAAGTCTTTACCGTTGGTGGAAATCGCGCGCAGCTCATCCAGGGCGGCATCACGACCTTCTTTGATGACTGCTCCTTTGCCAATTTGAACTGCTGGCTCTGCGGTAAGATTGGCCTCAATGAGTTCGATGAGTTCTTGACAGGCGTCTAGGTTTTGTAAGAGTGTTTGCAGACTTTTGTTCTGCAAGGGGCTGAGTAGCGCGTGAATGGGATGGATTTGTTGGAGCGTGCGCTTGAGGTGCTGAACTTCTCGCGGATTGATTTTGCCAACTGCAACTTTAGAAATGAGCCGTTCGAGGTCGCCGATTTCGCGCAAACGGGCATCGAGGTCGTCGTGGATGGGTTGAGTATCTTTTAAAGCGGCCACTACTTGGTGGCGTTCCTCAATCGGTTTGCGGTCTTTGAGGGGGAGCACCAACCAACGCTTGAGCAAGCGCCCTCCCATTGGGGTTTTGGTTTTGTCGAGCACATGCGAAAGCGTGATGGCGTTCTCGTGTGGGGAATGGATGAGCTCGAGGTTGCGCACCGTAAAGCGATCTAGCCACATATAGCGATCTGGTGCAATGCGAGATATGCCGGTTATATGCCCGAGTTGTTGTTGTTGGTTTTCAGAGAGGTAGTGGAATACCGCGCCAGCGGCAATGATGGCGAGCGCTTGGTTGTCGAGTCCAAAACCTTTTAAAGATTTGGTGCCGAAGTGTTTGTTGAGTTGTTCGTTGGCGAAGTCTGATCCAAAAACCCATTCTTCGAGTCTGAAATGAAAGGCGTCGTTGCCGAATAGTTCGTGAACAGCACTGGCCTTGCTTTTTTGATAGATGATTTCGGTAGGTCGAAAACCGCTAATGAGTTTGTCTATGTAGTTGGCAGTGCCTTGTGCGACGAGAAATTCGCCGGTTGAGATATCTAGGAAAGCCGCACCAACTTCGTTCTTATCCAGATGCAGGGCACATAAAAAGTTGTTGGTGCGTTGGTCGAGGACTTGGTCATTGAAGGCAAGCCCTGGCGTAACGAGTTCAGTAACCCCTCTTTTTACGATGGTTTTGGTCATTTTGGGATCCTCGAGCTGATCGCAAATAGCGACGCGCTGGCCAGCCCTCACCAATTTGGGAAGGTAGGTTTCTAGAGAGTGGTGCGGAAAACCAGCTAGCTCCATGTCGGCCGCTGCGCCGTTTTTTCTTTTGGTGAGAATAATGCCAAGGATCCGGCTCGCTTTGACGGCGTCTTCACCGAAAGTTTCGTAGAAATCACCGACCCTGAAGAGCAACATGGCCTCGGGGTGGCGCGCCTTGATTTGATTGTATTGTTTCATCAAGGGTGTTTCGGAACTTTTTTCTGCGCTTTGCTTTGACACTTGTGTTTTTTAGATGAGTAAAGATAGGCCTTTTTAGCCCTTGACTTTGGGCTACTTTTCCACAATTTTGCAGTATTTTTGAGCCATAGATGTCAGCAAACCCTACAAAAAAACTAAAGCTTTGGGAACTCAATCGCGTAAGCGAAGAGGACTTCCAAGCGCAAAAAAAGTTCCCACTTGTGTTGGTTTTAGACAGCATTCGCTCGCTCAACAACATCGGTTCTTTTTTTAGAACGGCCGACGCCTTTAATGTCGAGCTCATTTATTTGTGTGGCATTACTGCTCAGCCACCTCACCGCGACATCCACAAAACAGCGCTTGGCGCTACAGAAACCATTCGCTGGGAATACCGCACCTCTTTAATGGAAGCATTAGATGAGTTGAAGGCACGCGGTTACGCCATTTGTGTAGTAGAACAAGCCGTTGAAACAACTTTATTGCAAGATGTAGGCAAGTTAACTGCCGATGGCTATGCTTTGGTATTTGGAAATGAGGTAGATGGCGTAGACCAAGCTGCATTAGACTGCGCTGATCACATCATTGAAATTCCGCAATTCGGCACCAAACACAGCTTGAATGTGAGCGTCTGTGCAGGCATCGTGCTTTGGGAGTTCGTCAAAAAGTATATCTAAACCCTTGGTTTTACTCCGCAGTTAATTTGCGGAGTAATAAGTAAAGGAATCTGAATTCTAGTTCAATTTGATCATCAGTAGCTCACCTTCCTTAAATACAGTGAGCAACTGATTTTTAGTCAAGGTTTTGAGGGAGGTGTCCCACACTTTGTTGCTGATTTCAAAATGAGCGCGTAATTCTCCTAACAACAATTGTTTTTCGGCTTGCATTTTTTCAAAAATGGCGGTCTCGGTTTCGTTGAGTACAATTTTTGGACCCTGTGTTTCTGGGCGCATTTGCGGGAAGAACAATACCTCCTGAATAGAAGCGTTGTTGGTGAGATACATAATGAGGCGGTCCATGCCGATACCCAAACCGCTTGTTGGCGGCATGCCGTATTCAAGCGCACGCAAGAAGTCTTGGTCAATGAACATAGCTTCGTCGTCGCCGCGTTCTTGGAGCTTGAGTTGCTCTTCGAAGCGCTCGCGTTGGTCGATCGGATCGTTGAGCTCAGAGTAGGCATTTGCGACTTCTTTACCGCAAACCATTAGTTCAAAACGCTCGGTGAGGCTTGGGTCGTCGCGGTGTACTTTACAAAGCGGCGACATTTCTTTTGGATAGTCTGTAATAAAGGTCGGTTGGATATAGTTGCCTTCGCATTTGCCACCAAAAATTTCGTCGATGAGCTTGCCTGTACCCATGGTTTCATCTACCTCGATACCCATTCCTTTGGCTGCTTTACGAAGTTCGTCTTCGGTTTTACCAGCAATGTCAAAGCCCGTAAAATCGATGATGGATTGTCGCATGGTAACGCGTTTGTAAGGCGCTTTGAAATCGATGGTG
The DNA here is from genome assembly GCA_947463345.1 of Flavobacteriales bacterium. Lineage (GTDB taxonomy): Bacteria > Bacteroidota > Bacteroidia > Flavobacteriales_D > Crocinitomicaceae > UBA952. The sequence goes on along the minus strand of CANHSA010000092.1, from coordinate 236 downwards.
TGGTCGCCAAATTGCGCAATTGTTGTTCCGTTTACTTCTAGCGCACAAAACTCGAGGAGTTGTTCTGTGAAGTCCATCATCCAGTTGTAGTCTTTGTAGGCCACATAAATTTCCATAGCGGTAAATTCTGGATTGTGGGTGCGGTCCATGCCTTCGTTGCGGAAATTCTTAGAAAATTCATAGACGCCATCAAAACCACCAACAATTAGACGCTTGAGGTAAAGCTCGTTGGCAAT